>JAWVYE010000009.1:0-12947 GCA_033722905.1 Desulfobulbales bacterium | reverse complement strand
TTCGTCTGGCCGTCAAGGTATTTCAACTGACGAGTACCTATGATACAGAAATCGCCAACTGGCTGGCCAAGGTTGATACCGAAGCCGATTCTCATTTCAAGGGAGGGGCCTGATATGCAGAAAATGGCGGTGTTGCTGTCCGGCAGCGGCAGAACTCTGGATAATTTTCATGAATGTATCCGGGACGGCAGTTTAAATGCGGAAATCAAAGTTGTCATCTCAAATGTTAAAGATGTTTTGGGTCTCCAGAAAGCGGCAAGATACGGTTATCCGAATTTTCATGCTGCGGGCAACAAGGCAATAAATGAAATTTTGCAGGACTATGACATCAATCTCATCTGCCTGGCAGGCTATTTGAAACTGTATGAACCGCCGCCGGAGCTGGAAAGAAATGTATTAAATATTCATCCTGCCCTCATCCCATCCTTCTGCGGTGACGGTTTCTATGGCATGAAAGTCCACCGGGCCGTGAAGGCAAAAGGCGTGACGGTGAGCGGCTGCACTGTCCATTTCGCCAACAACAGATATGACGAGGGCCCTATTGTTGTCCAGAAATGTGTACCTTTGGAGTATGACGACACTCCTGAAGAAATAGCGGCTAAGGTTTTTGAAATTGAATGTTTAGCATTCCCGGAAGCCATTAACCTTGTTGATGAAAAGGGAGTAGATTTTTTCTGGAGACGAATAGAAAATGCCACGTAAGAAAAAGAAAGTTATTAAATCGGCCCAGGATATTGAACGGTCCCTTGACCGGATTGCCCTGCAGATTCTTGAAAGAAATCGCCGCGCCAAAGATTTGGTCATAGTCGGTATTCACACCGGCGGTGTTTTTCTGGCTGACCGTATCCAGCGCATTATAGCAGACCGTGAAAAAACAGAACTTCCGCTGGGAAGCCTCGATATCACTTTATACCGGGACGACTGGAGTACTGTAGCCCAGAATCCCATTGTCAGGAAAACCGATATTTCCTTCGAGGTGGAAGGGAAAATATTAATACTGGTTGATGATGTAATCTACACCGGCAGGACTGTCCGGGCGGCCCTGGATGCAATTATGGACTTTGGGCGCCCCAGCAGCATTCAGCTTGCGGTTCTGGTTGACAGGGGAGGAAGGGAACTGCCCATTCAACCGGATTATACCGGTATGGTGATAGAGGTTGATGCCCCCGGGCAAATTCATGTACTCCTGCAGGAAAATGCAGGGACTGATGAAATTGTCCAGGATTAGGGAATGCAGGGTGTCACGTTGCGCACCCCGGTTGAGATTTTTTCATGACAGCAGAACGATCCGATAACAGACCAGATCTGCACATTATCCTGAATCGCGTGCGGGATAAACTGAAGGACCATGCCCACTATGATTTCAGTCCGCTGCAGAATAACCTGCTCAAGAGCTTTTTTGACCTTGTCCAGGAATTTGACCGCCTTGATGACTTTTACCGGATTGCTGTTGCCGTTCTTCTTGAATCCATGCATGTTGAAAGTGCACTTTATCTCCTTGATGAGGACGGCAAGCGTCTCAAGCTGGTATGTAACAGTAAGGAGGGAATTCTTCGGGAAGAACGGTCCATACCCACCGGGATATATCTGAGTGAAGAACCCTATAAGACAGAAACCTCCTATGTTGTGCCGATCTACAGAAAACCACCCAGGTTTTTTTCCGATGACAACAAACTGAAAGAGCAGGTCCTGCAACCGTGGCAAAGGGATATCCGGATCCTTGGCATGTTTGAGATTTCTCCACTGGAGAAGCTTGCGGAAGAGGAGCTCTTTTTTCTGCGCAAGTACGCCAACCGTATCGGATTCAGGCTCCACAACCGTCTTCTGGCCCAGCAGAATATCGAGCATCTTAAATTCATTAACAGCCTGGTGATGGATATTGAGCATAATGTTATTATCCCCAATATGTATTTCAAGCACCTGTTCAACCAGCTTCGCAGGAAAATAGAGGACATGAAGGACCTTGAGGCGGAAATGGTTCAATATAAGAATACCTCTGCGGTGAGCAGTGAAGCCTGCAATGCCATGATTGACAAGTTGGCAGGCCTGCGGGAAGAACTCATGAAGAACCAGCAGGAGATGCTTAAGCACCATGCCAATGTCAGTCTGTTTCTGGAAAGCTTGTTCCGCCGGGAGCATTTTGAACGCGGTCATCTTGTTCTGAGTCCAAAGCCCTGCCGGGTTGAAAAGGATATCATCCTGCCGCAACTCGGACAGTACCGGAGCCGCCTGAAGGCAAACAGCATAAACATCGACAGGCCCAGTGGCATGGACAAGGAAGAAATACCCATTATGGTGGATAAGGGTTTGCTGGCCCAGGTGTATGCCAATCTTTTTTCCAATGCCGCAAAATACACAGAGGAAATTATTGATTGGGCCGGTAACGCCAGGAAGGCTCTAGCCTATGGCAGAGAAATAATTGATGACTATTTCGGCCCCAACCAGAGGGGTGTGAAGTTCAATGTTTTCACCACCGGCAGACACATTCCACCCCAGGATATTGAGTCCCTTTATTCGGAGGGCTTCCGGGGGCTCAACAGTTATAACAAGCCCGGAACCGGCCATGGACTTTCCTTTATCAAGCATGTCATCGAATTGCACGGCGGCAGGGTGGGATACGAGGCCACTGCCCAGGGGAACAATTTTTATTTTGTCATACCTTTGCCGGCAATTAAATTTATGCGGCCCTGGCCGGATAAGCCGGAATTTAACGGAGAATCATAGAATAAAACCTACTGTTCCAGGCAGGAAAGGCAGTTTTTCCAAAATTTCTGCAACCATTAATTAAACAACCCATAGTAATCACAGATGTTTCCCCTTAAAGACAATATCCCTGCCAAAAATTTCCCCTATGTAAATATCGGACTCATTGTCATCAACGTTGTTTTCTTTATCTATCAGATGTCCTACGGGCTTGAGTTTGACCGGCTTATCTTCGCACTCGGTTTTATTCCGGCCCGTTTTCTGGAACAGCAGGGCGAAAATTTTTTGAACCCCATGGGCTTTCTGCCTGTCTTCAGTTCAATGTTCATGCATGCCAATTTGCTGCATCTGATTTCCAATATGTGGATGCTCTGGATTTTCGGCGATAATGTGGAGGATTGCATGGGCCACGGCCGCTATATTCTGTTTTTTCTACTGTGCGGCATAGCATCAGTGCTGGCCCAGACGATTTCAAATCCCCAATCAACTATCCCGATGGTAGGTGCCAGCGGCGCCATATCGGGAGTACTCGGGGCATATATTATTTCTTACCCCAATGCCAGGATCCTCACCCTTGTTCCCATCTTCATACTTTTCTACATAATTGAACTGCCGGCCTATTTATTTCTTGGTCTGTGGTTTGTCATCCAGTTTATCCAGGGGACGCTCTATACTCTGAACGCAGAGAACCTGCCGGGTGGTGGTGTGGCCTGGTGGGCCCATGTGGGTGGTTTTGCAGCCGGAGTTGTCTTCCTGCAGATATTCAGGTGTAAGGACTGGCACCGGCCTGAAGTGCAGCCTGCTAAAAGGATACGGCGCATCCGCAGTCGCTAGGGTAATAAAAATAGACTTGCGATGCTCCAGTTTCAAAACAATGGTGACATGCTTTACTGATCTGAAAACGGCCCTGCGGTTTCCGCGGAACAAACAGCAACAGGTATTGTACCAGAGCGACCACTCTGTTCACCGCCTGCCAAGTACGGGATCGACCGGCGGTTCCCTTAAGGTTTACCAGGAATAAGTGCACATATGACCATAAAACAGAGACAAAAACCGGAACTGCTGGCTCCGGCCGGTACGGTTAATGTGTTTGAAAAGGCAATAGAGTCAGGCGCGGATGCTGTATATGTCGGGGCGCCGGCCTTGAATGCACGCGCTTTGGCAAAGGATTTCAGCCTGCCTGAAATTGCGGCCATGATCGATTTTGCCCATAGGAGGAATGTCAAACTCTATCTGGCGGCAAACAGCCTCCTCAAGGAAGATGAAATACCGCGGGCCCTGGAAACCCTTGCCGTACTTGAAGCGCTGCAGCCGGATGGTCTGATTGTCCAGGATCTGGGTGTCTACCATCTCTGCCGCACATATTTCCCCGGTCTGCGGCTCCATGCCAGCACCCTGTTGGGCGCCCATAACTCCTTAGCAGTCAGGCAGTTTGCCGGTATGGGTTTTAAACGCGTGGTCCTGGCCCGTGAGCTGACCATTAAGGAGATAACCTCAATAGCACGGCAGAGTGAGGTTGAACTGGAGGTATTTATCCACGGCGCTCTCTGCTTCAGCTATTCGGGGCTCTGTCTGTTCAGCAGCTATCTTGGCGGCAAAAGCGGGCTGCGCGGTCGTTGTGTCCAACCCTGCAGACGGCGCTATCAATGGCGGCAACAGGGGGAAAAGCCCGGGTATTACTTTTCCATGAATGATCTCAGCTCCATTGATCTTATTCATAGACTTGGCCGGGCAGGAATAACGTCTTTTAAAATTGAAGGACGGCTGCGCAGCGCCCATTATGTAGCTTCTGTGGTCAAGGCTTACCGTATGGTCATTGATGCCGACAAAGGCGACAAAAAGACCCTGGAAAATGCCAGAGAGTTGTTAAACCGGGCCATGGGCCGCAAAACCAGTCAGGGGTATTTCACTGCTTCACAGGCAAAAAAACTCATTTCACCATATCATTCCGGCAATATCGGTATGTACCTTGGAAAGGCCGGGAAAGGCACAGGCAGGGGCAGGGTGTTTCTGGCGCTCAAAGATGCGATACAGGTTGGTGACCGCTTGCGTCTGCACCAGGAAGATAGCGGGGAGAGAGTTGCCTTTACGTTGCGAAATGTAACCAGGAGCGGCCGTAAGGTAGCGCAGGCCAAACCGGGGGACAGAGTCATTCTTGAGGTTCCGGCCCCTGTAAAACAGGGTGACAGCCTCTTCAAGGTTGACAGCCGTAAGGCCCGGGAGGCAGAAAAAAGGACGTCCGGTCTGGATGGTGGTCAATTCAAGCCTGTTGTAAAAAAAATACAGCAGAAGAACAAACAGCCCGTCCTGGCTGTGCAAAAAAAACTTGCCCCGGCCGGCGAAAGAAACAGAAAAACTGCCGCAACCGGCAGGAGAGGGCGCCGGGGGACACCCAATACCAGGCCGCAGCTGTTTATCAAAATAGACAACCTGCAGGCCTTGAAAATCCGTTTGCCCCATAGGCCTGCAAAGCTCCTTGTGGAGCTCAACCGAAAAACATACAATGATTTCAAGCAACTGAAAAAAAATGTTATGAAGTTTCAGCATAAGATGATCTGGTGCCTGCCGCCGGTAATACCGGAAAGCGAGATTGATTTTTTCAGCAGGGCCGTAGATCATCTTATAAAGAATAAATTCCGCTCCTGGCAGATCGGTCATTTAGGGCAGCAGCTGTTTTTCGCCGGCAAACAGAGGCTGGAGCTGTCAGGTGACTACACTTTAAATGTCCTAAATTCCCAAACACTTTTGGTTTTGAAAGATTTTAACCTGCTGAGGGCTCAGGCGGCCATAGAAATAGACAGAAAAAGCCTGGAGAATATATTGCAAAGCGATTCTGCGGTAAATAGCCGTTTAGATATCGGCATGACCGTGTATGGCACACCACCGCTTTTTACAGCCAGGCCCATGGCTTCCCATTTTAAGTATGCACAACCCTTTATCAGCCCCAAGGGAGAATCCTTTATTCTGAGAAAAGCCTGGAATTCAACCTTAGCCCTGGCTGAAAAACCGTTTTCGATGTTGATGAAGTTGGCTGAACTGGCAGAAATGGGTCTGAAGTTTGCGGTCATAGACCTCAGCCACGGAAAGGTCACCAGAAGGGAAAATGATCAAATAGCCAGGGAACTGGCAGGCAAGAGACAGAAACGGAAACTTTCAATGTTCAATTATGATGGTGAACTTCTGTGATGTTTAAGATACCGGTTTTGCGTACAGCAGTGTCCGGAAGTTCTGGCGCTGCTGAAGAAAAAAATAATTAACCGATGTATTAGCGTCACAGGGGCTTTTTTATCACGGAGTTGCGTCGGGGAGGAAATCCATGGGGCTGTTCAATCTGCTGCTTAAAGATCCAATCGGGTTCATAATTATTGCCCTGCCGCTCTTGTATTCCATTATTTTTCATGAACTGGCGCATGGCTGGGTAGCTTACCGCATGGGTGATTCTACAGCCAAATCACTGGGGCGCCTGAGCCTCAATCCGCTCAAACACCTGGACCCCATGGGCACCTTGATGCTTTTTATTTTCGGCTTTGGCTGGGCAAAGCCGGTGCCGGTGAACTTAAGCCGACTGCATGACAGACGCATGGGGATGATTCTGGTCTCCGCAGCGGGCATAATCACCAATATGTTATTGGCTTTCTGCGCCCTTTTTTTATATCGCGTGCTGCGGCTTGCCCCTCCAAGTTTAGCGGCAGAACTGCTCTATTATTTTGCCCGCATCAATATCATTCTGGCTGCTTTTAACCTGATACCGATACCGCCCCTTGACGGGTCGAAAATTCTTATGGGCATGGTTTCTCCGTCCATGCAGAAATTACTTTCCGGGCTTGAACGCTATGGTCTGCTGATTCTGATCGTCCTGCTGTATATGGGTGTTCTCAACCCGGTAATCCGGTATTTCGAATGGCTTATTCTGGCGCCTATAAAACTGCTGCTGCCCTGATTGCCGGGTGAACTTCCGCACCCAGAGTCACCTAATATCCCCTCGTCTTCCCGGGCCAGAGAATGGTGTGGAGCTGCAGCATCAGCCTGACGGGCAGGCGGTCAGCAAGGATCCATTCTGCCAGTTTTGCTCCTGCAAGGATGGAAGTCACCGGTGAGAAGGTAACGGTTGCCAGATTGTGCAGACCGTAAGAGCTGACAAGTTTTTTGGCCCAGTCATAATCAGCCCGCGAGCAGATGACAAATTTGATCTCATCCCGGGGGCCCAGAAAATTGAAGTTGTCAAAATTCATTTTCTCATGCATGGAACTTCCGGGGCATTTCATGTCCATGATCTTGATGACGCCGGCCGGGACATTTTTCAGGCTCAGGCTGCCGTTAGTTTCCAGCAGCACTCTGCGGCCCGCTGCCAGGAGCTGTTCAAAAAGGGGGTATACCCCTTTCTGCAGCAGTGGTTCACCGCCTGTGATCTCAACCAGAACGCCGGGATATTTTTCCAGTTCCGCAAGTATCCGGCTGCAGGTGTAGGTTTTAAATTCCCCTTCGTAGGCATAACGGGTATCGCAATAAGTGCAGCGCAGGTTGCAGCCGGCAACACGGATAAAAAAGCACGGATAGCCGGCATGGGAGGACTCGCCCTGGATACTGTAGAACAGTTCGCTGATTTTTAATGCTGCCTCATTTGCCAAAGTACGTTACACCCGTGTTGTCTGTTTCACTGACTGAGACACTGTACACGCCGTAACGGTCAGAGGTAAGATCCTTCTGCAGGCTGTTGAAAATATAGACGGCAATATTTTCAGAGGAAGGATTGACGGTCTGGAAATCAGGGTGTTCATTGAGGTCGTGATGGTCGAGAGTGTCCATGACCTTTTTGACCGCTTCCTTAACGACCCTGAAGTCAATCCCCATGCCCAGACTGTCAAGTTCAACAGCCTTGACGGTAACCTCGACTTTCCAGTTGTGGCCATGGGGCCTTTCACAGTTTCCGGGATAGTCCCTGAGATGATGGCCTGCTGAAAAATGACTTTTAATGAAGACGTGAAACATGTTGTAATACCTCGATTAAAAATTAATTCATAAATGAAATTGCAATTATGCAAATGTCCCCTTGAAAACCGACTGCTTTTTGAATAGGCTCTATGAGTTACTCATTGATATAAATATATATTCTATTACGTTCTTGGCCAATAGGGCAAGAACGATATTTCAGCGAACATGATTCTGAGAAATATTTCTCGGTTATCTTATTGAAGGAAGGAGATTTACAACATGGCCATTATCGTGCCATTTTGCGCTCTGCGTTTCAACCCGGAGAAAGTGGAGCGCATGGAGGATGTGGTAACACCGCCCTATGATGTCATAGATGACAGGGGCCAGGCCGCTTTCAAGGCCCGGAATCCCTATAACATGATTAATCTTGATATCAGCAAATCCCCCGGTGTAGGAGATGTGTCTGAAGAGCGCTATAATTCGGCCAGGGATTACTTTACTGCCTGGCAGGAGGAAGGCGTACTCATTCGAGACCGGGAACCGGCCTTTTACCTGTACAATATTGATTACAGTCTGCCATCCGGTCTCAAACTGACCCGCAAGGGATTCATCGGCCTTGTGCAGCTTGCCGAATTTTCCGAGGGCATAGTCAAACCCCATGAGCAGACGTTTGATACGGTCACCTCGGACCGTTTGCGTCTCATGGATACCTGCCAGGCGCAGTTCAGCCAGATTTTTTCACTCTACTCAGACCCGGAGATGAAAACTATAGCAGCCCTGGAAAGAGGCGTGCCGGAACAGCCTCTGTACCAGGTAAGGGATGCTGACGGCGGTATTCACTCTATCAGGCCGGTAACAGACAAGGATGTCTTGAACATGGTCAGGGAACTTTTTACGGACAAAGCCGTTTACATTGCCGATGGTCATCACCGCTACAAAACATCCCTGCAGTACAGACAGATAGTGGCAGACCGCCAGGGGGAGGTGGGGATGTGGAGCCCGTATAATTATACCATGATGTATCTCTGCCCCATGGAAGATCCCGGTCTCAAAGTTCTGCCGACCCACAGGCTGGTTACATTACCCAATGATGTCATGCCGGAGCTGCCCTCCATGGATGAACTGGCTGCCATGCTGGCAAAGTACTTTCACCTGGAGGAAATAATCGGCGGCTCGCGGGAAATTTTTCTTGGTGAGGTCCTGGCCAGAATGGAAGAGAGAAATCCGGCCGCAGGGACCGGGTCGACAATGTTCGGTCTGTATCATGCAGCTGAGGACCGCTGCTTCCTGCTTACATTGAAAAGCAAAGCCGCCGAAATAGATGTGTTAAAGAACAGACCGGCTGCCCTGCAGGACCTGGATGTCGTTGTCCTGTCGGACCTGGTTGTCAGGAATATTCTCGGCCTCAGATACGAACGGATTGAGCAGGATAATCTGGTCCGCTATTTTGCCGACCCGGATGAAGCTCTGGATGTTGCGGTCAAGGAAAGTGTTGCAAACGATGACTCCCTGCAGCTTCTTTTTCTGATGAATAATACCAGGGTTTCCCAGGTGAAAAAAGTGGCGGATGAAAATCTGATCATGCCGCACAAGGCAACCTATTTCTACCCTAAGATCCTTACGGGACTGCTGCTCAACAAACTTATCGCCGAAGAGAAACTGGGGCCGTAATAATTTTAAGATGGCCGCTGGCAGGGAATACACCGAAGATACACTTTTTGATGGTCGGGTGAAATGCATACAGCACCGGACCGGATATCGTTTTTCCATTGATGCTGTTTTACTGGGCAACTTTGTCCGGCCAAGACCTGGTGAAAAAATTCTTGATCTTGGTTGCGGCTGCGGTGTTATTCCCCTTATCCTGGCCTATCGCACACCCAATATCCGCATAACCGGCCTGGAAATCCAACCTGAACTGGCCGGCCTGGCCCAACGCAATGCAGCTTTGAATGGATGGCAGGACCGTATTGAAATTATTACCGGCGACCTCCGGGAGATCGGTGCATGTGTTGAACCCGGCTCATTTGATGTGGTTGTGAGTAATCCTCCGTACAGAAAACCCGGATCAGGCAGAATAAATCCCGCAACCGAGCAGGCGCTTGCCAGGCATGAGCAGACGGCTGACCTTGCAAGTGTTGTAAAAGCAGCCTGCTGGTCTGTAAGGAAGCGGGGCCGGGCTGTCTTTATATATCCTGCGTCCAGAGGGGCTGCGGTTATCACCGAACTCACAAATTCCGGGTTGGAACCTAAGAAAATCCTGGCAATATTCAGCTACCCGGGTGCTGCTGCAAGTCTGTTAATAATAGAAGCTGTAAAATCAGGAGGGGAGGAACTGACAATGCTGCCCCCTTTCTATATCTATGAGAAAAAATGCGGGAGCTACAGTAAAGAGATGATGGCCTTCTACAAACCATGAGCTGCAATTTTTATTGCAGAGGAACTTGTTTTGCTTGCTAAAATCAAGAGTTCTGCCGTAGTAGGTATTGATGCCTTGCCTGTAACGGTTGAGGTCGATATTTCATATGGCCTTCCTGCTTTTGCAACAGTGGGGCTTGCAGATGGTGCTGTCCGTGAAAGCAGGGAACGGGTCAAGGCCGCAATTAAAAACTCCGGATATGAATTTCCCATTCACAGGATAACAGTCAATCTGGCTCCTGCTGACGTGAAAAAGGAAGGAGCCGGCTATGATCTGCCCATGGCACTGGGTATCCTTAGTGCCTCAGAAGTGCTCAAGAGTGATAAGCTGGGGAGATACGCTGTCATCGGCGAGCTTTCCCTTGACGGTTCCGTCCGCCCGGCAAAGGGTATATTACCCATGGCCATAGCAGCGCGGAGGGCCTGCCTGGAAGGGATACTGGTACCGCTTGCCAATGCTGAGGAAGCAGCAGTCGTTGCCGGTATAAAAGTGATAGGGGTTAAGACTTTATATGAGGCGGTTGAGTTTCTAGCCGGTCTTATGGAGTTATCCCCGACAGTCGTCGATCTGCATTCTGTTTTTCATAACAATGCCGGTTACGAGGCTGATTTTGAGGAGGTCAGAGGCCAGGAACATATAAAAAGGGCAATGGAGATTGCGGCTGCAGGTGGCCACAACCTGCTGATGAAAGGCCCGCCCGGTTCCGGTAAAACCATGATGGCCAGGAGGCTCCCCACCATTCTGCCTGATCTGACCTTTGATGAGGCCCTGGAAACAACCAAAATCTACAGCGTCATGGGAATGTTGAAAAACAACAGCCCGCTCATGGCAGCCAGACCGTTCAGGGCGCCGCACCACACCATATCTGATGCAGGGCTTATCGGAGGGGGACAGACCCCGAAGCCGGGTGAGGTCTCCCTGGCGCATAACGGGGTGCTCTTCCTTGATGAATCGCCGGAGTTCAAAAAGAATGTCCTGGAAGTCCTGCGCCAGCCCCTTGAAGATGGCACGGTCACTATTTCCAGGGCAACCATTACGCTCAGTTTTCCTGCACGTTTCATCCTGGTCATAGCATTTAATCCTTGCCCCTGCGGTTACCTAGGTGATATGAAACATAATTGCAGATGCACGCCTGTCCAGATTCAACGCTATGAAAGCAAGCTATCGGGGCCGCTTCTTGACAGGATAGACATGCATCTTGAAGTGCCATCAGTACCCTATGAAAAAATGTCGTCGGGGGACGGTGGCGAACCCTCGGCAGTGATAAAGGAAAGGGTCGAGCAGGCAAGGAAGATACAGAAAATGAGGTATGCAAGGCGTAAGGCTTATCATTGTAATGCCCAAATGGCACCTAAGGATATCAAAAAGTTTTGCGTTCTTGACAAAACCTCGGCAAAACTGATTGAAGATGCAGTGGACCGGTTGGGCCTGTCGGCCAGGTCCTATCACAGAATATTGAAAATCGGCCGCACCATTGCCGACCTGGACGGAAGTAAGCGTCTGCAGACAAACCATATTGCCGAAGCAATTCAATACCGCAGGCTTGAGCCGGGAAACAGGTTATAACCGGAAAGTATTATGGACGGTATAGTCAAAGACCTTAAAAAACTGGTGCGCTTTAAAGACACCCTCGAAAAAGGGGATATCGTACTGATTGCCGCCAAGAAACCGCAAATGCTGGTATACGCATTAGTCTGCGACATTGTCCGGGATGAGACAAAGCGTGATGAATGGTGGCATGTGGGTATGCATATCCTGTCACTGCCACCGCGAAAGGTTACCTGGATTTTACGGACAGAACAGATGACAGGACTTGAGATCTTTACCATGGAAGGGGAGGAGCGGTTTATGAAGGCTGTTGACTTCGGCACGGAATCGCCCCCCGTAGAACCGGAAAAGAGGCTGATGGATGATGAAAAACCGGCCCTGCGAAGGGTTAAGTGATAAATGCTGTGTATGGCTATGAATAGCGACCCGGCCAAAAAGACTGAACGGGAGATAATTGACCATATCGCCAATCTTTTCGGGTTCAAGGCAGACGCAGGCGTGCTCAGGGGAATCGGGGATGATTGCGCTGTGCTCCGCAAGGATAATAACAGGTGCTTTCTGGTCAGCACAGATATACTGATTGCCGGGGTGCATTTTGATCTTGCCTGGCATCCGCCTTCACAGTTGGGCCGAAAAGCGGCAGCCGTCAACTTGAGTGATATTGCCGCCATGGGGGGACAGCCGCGATTTGCATTGTTGAGTCTGGCTTTTCCCGGGTCAGCACCCGCCTGGCTGGATGATTTTCTCAAGGGCTTTCATGACATGCTGCAGGCCCACAATACCCTTCTGGTGGGAGGTGATACCGTTAAAAGCTCCAATGACCTCGCTGTTTCCGTAACAATCATTGGTGAGGCTGCAGAGGATACAATCTGCTATCGTTCAGGTGCGGTTAAAGGTGACCTGGTGTTTGTCAGCGGCTGCCTTGGCGATGCAGCAGCAGGACTGGCCTTATGCCGGTCCGGGGTGGAGGTCGATGATTCTGCCGGGTTGCAGCAGTTGCTTGCGGCCCATCTTGATCCGGAGCCCCAGGTCCAACTGGGTAAGATTTTTGCCGAGAGTGGGCTGGTGCATGCAATGATAGACATTTCCGACGGCCTGGCCACCGACTTGTCACACATCTGTGCCGCAAGCGGTGTCGGCGCTGAGATTGACCGGGACAGACTTCCTGTTTCAGGAGTGCTGAAATCAACAGCCGCCACGCTGAAGGCGCCTGCTCTTAACTGGGTCTTGCAGGGCGGCGAGGATTACCAGCTTCTGGTTATTGCGCCGCCAGAACACCAGCAGAAGCTGCGAAATCTGGCCCTTGCTGAACAGGGCCGGGAGATTTACTGCATAGGAAAAATTATTG
>JAWVYE010000008.1:0-13935 GCA_033722905.1 Desulfobulbales bacterium | reverse complement strand
TCTGGGCGGTGCCGATCCTGTCCGTATCCGCATACCTGCTGGTAAGGGTTGCCGACAGGTGGCACAGCGGCGGTATTCGCTGCACCTCGTATCTCTTCCAACTTGCAGCCGGCCTGGTTGCCCTGGGCACCGGTGTAGTCGCTGCCGATATCGCATCTCCCCTTGCGGGCGCCCTGGTGACCGGCACCCTGATGTCCATGAGTTTTCTGCAGTACCGCTGGTGCAGAATTCACGCTCCCCCGGGCCACCATTCCGCCTTTTTTTCCTGGCTCGACAGAAAGGACTTCAGTGCCGTCATATTACTGCTTACTGGTTTGATAAGCGGTTTCTTTCTCTTGCGTTTAGGGCTCTACCAGTTACTGGTGCGGACAACCGTTGATTTTGAATCCATGTTCCGGGGGGGGCAGACCGTATTTATTAATCTTGGAGCAGTGTTGCTTCTTTTGGTTGCCAGCAGCAGGAAAAATAATGAAATCCTTACCGTGGCAATTGTAGTCGGTCTTCTCGGCATGCTGAAATCATTTGTTTTTGATCTCTTCGGGATAAAGGGTATGCCGCTTGTTTTCAGCGTTTTTTCATCCGGTGTTGTAGCCGCTGTTGGGTCTGTGGTCTCAACCCGCTGGCAGGGCAAAAAAGAAAAGGTGAAAGCTGATAATATTGCTGTCTCCTCTGAAGGCTGAAATACCTGAGATCCACACTTCACCCCCGTTAATCTTATAGCAGGTAATGGCCCAGCAGCTCGTGCAGCTTCTGTTCACTTACCTCTCCTAAAAGGGCTGCAAGCAGTTTTTGCTCAGGAGACAGGACCAGGGTGAGCGGTTGCACCTTTATATTGTACAGCTTGGCGATTTTCCCTTCCGGATCAAATATTACAGGAAACTCAATGCCAAGGCTGCTGCTGAAAGTTTGCACATCCGCTGCCTTGGTGCCGTTATTGTTAATGTAGAAAATTTCCAGGCCCTGTTGCCGGAATTTATTATAAAATTTATTAAAAACGGGAGTGTTTGCTTTGCATTTAGGGCAGTCGAGCAGAAAAAAGCGGATGATAACCGGCCTGCCCTTATATGATGCCAGAGAGTAAGTTCTGCCCCTCAAATCAGCGGCGCTGAAAGAAGCAATGTCGCCGCCAACCGTTAAGGCTTTATTGTTTTCGCCTGAACAGGAATACAGCAGGATCATGGCGGTGATTATGGCCGGCAAAGTACCAAGCAATTTTGCTTTCTTCATCATGCGGTTCCGGAGTGGAAAGTTTACGCCACTTCTCCCTAATATGTGGGGGCCAAGCCGTTTATTTCAGAATTTTATCTGCAAATTTGTAACCCATACAGTTGCGTCGGGCAAGAAAGAGTCTTAGTTAGATATAAACGGTATAATTTATTATTGAAATGTTAAAGAGTTCTTGAGGAAAAAACTTGCTACAAATATGGTTGCAGGGTATCTTCCTCAACTTGTAACATGTTTTCTGGTTGAACTATGCGAAAGAAAACTGAATTTAGGAACTAACCGATTCTGACAGTAATTAAAAAGCAACAAAGGAGGATTATCATTATGCGTTTTGTCCGTGGTGTAGGTGTTATACTTACAGCTCTTCTTTTAAGCCTCAGTTCTGTGGCCCAGGCTGAAGTTGTCAAGGGGACTTCAAAAACTTTCGACCTTGAGTCCAAACCTATAGATATGGCAGTTTCCGCTGACGGTAAAACCACCTTTGTTCTTGTTGAGGGTGGAAAGATTCTTATTTACGATCAGTACGGCACTCTCAAGGATACGTTAAAGGTGAGTGATTCTGTGATGAGTATCGGTACTTCACCAAACGGTGATTCCCTGCTGCTTGCTGACAGCAAAGCCAAGACCCTAGAAGTTTTGGGAATCAGTTTTGTTGTTGATATTGATGTCACCGGTCTGCCTTTCAAGGGGCCTGCGAACGCACCGGTTGTTATTGCAGTTTTCAGTGACTACCAATGACCTTACTGCGCAAAGGTTGAACCTTTACTCGAGCAGGTGCTCGAGCAGTATCCAAATGATGTCAAGCTGGTTTTCAAGAACTTCCCGCTTACCAGAATTCACAAGTCTGCGATGAATGCGGCAATTTCTTCACTGGCAGCCCATCAGCAGGGCAAGTTCTGGGAGTTCCACTCAGAGCTTTTCGCCAATTACAATAAGCTTAATGACCAGAAGTTTGATGAAATAGCACAAGCCATTGGTCTTAACATGGAGCAGTTCAAGCAGGATCTCGAGAATCCGGCACTTTCCGCCATGGTTCAGCGGGACCTCAAGGATGGAGCAGCGGCGGGAGTGCGGGGTACGCCGTCAATTTTCGTCAATGGCCGCATGCTGAAGCAGAGAAGTATGGCCGGCTTCAAGCAGGTTATCGACCAGGAGCTTGCCAAGAATAAAGCTAAATAGCCCTTGCGGCTTGCATTGCTGTATGCAGTAAGAGGTTGTCATGAAAAGCTTTCGCAAAGAGCTCTGGTTCAATGTCCCGACCAGACGGGCATTTATAAACATCACCGGGCAGGTGAATGAGTGTCTGCGGGAAAGCGGCGTCCGTGAAGGATTTGTTTTAGTCAATGCCATGCATATAACAGCCTCTGTTTTTATCAATGATGATGAGTCGGGCCTGCACCATGACTATGAGGTCTGGCTTGAAAAACTTGCTCCACACGAGCCGGTTTCACAGTATCGCCACAACGGTTATGAAGACAATGCCGACGCTCACCTGAAGAGACAGGTTATGGGGCGCGAGGTTGTAGTGGCCGTAACCGATGGCAAACTTGACTTTGGCACCTGGGAACAGATTTTTTACGGCGAATTTGATGGTGGCCGCAAAAAGAGAGCCCTGGTAAAAATAATCGGCGAATAGTTTTTACAGTAATAAATTCAAGTCCTGAGGACCCGGGCGCAGTGCATTGTAATAATGTATTTCGAAAGCTTGGGTCCTTTTCTTTTTCCGGAAGCAAAGCAAATGGGATTATTTGAGATCATTGCCATCCTGCTCACCCTTTCCGCGTTATTCAGTTTTATCAATTATCGCTTTTTAAAGTTGCCCAACACCATCGGCCTGATGCTGATCGGGCTGCTGTTTTCCCTGCTGCTCATAACCATCAGCTGGTTTGCCCCTGCATCAAAGCAGTGGGCCGTTGCCATGCTTAACCAGATAGACTTTGATGAGACGCTTTTGCATGGCATGCTCAGCTTCCTGCTTTTTGCCGGAGCTCTGCATGTGAATATTGATGATCTGTGGCAGCAGTACAGGATTATTATAAGCCTGGCAACGGCCGGAGTGATCCTCTCAACCTTTATCGTCGGTATATTAAGCTGGCAAGTGCTAAACCTCCTGGGACTCAATATTTCATTCATCTCCTGCCTGCTTTTCGGGGCCCTGATTTCCCCCACTGACCCCATAGCGGTCCTGGGGATACTGAAAAAGGCAGGTACTCCGAAAAGCCTGGAGACCAAAATAGTCGGTGAATCACTTTTCAATGACGGGATTGGGGTGGTAATTTTTCTTATTCTCCTGGAAATAGCAAACAGCGGCCAGGACGTGGGTGTTGCCAGGGTATTTATACTCTTCTGCCAGGAAGCGATCGGCGGGGGTTTACTTGGTTTCGGTACCGGGCTGCTTGCTTACAGGATGTTGAAAAAAGTCGATAATTATCAGGTCGAAATTCTTATCACTCTGGGACTGGTTACAGGTGGTTATGCCCTGGCCGACAATTTGCACCTATCCGCACCTATTGCCATAGTGGTTGCCGGCCTGCTCATCGGTAATCATGGCAGAAGCTTTGCCATGTCAGAGGATACCCGGCAAAACCTCGATACCTTCTGGGAGTTGGCGGACGAGGTGCTGAATGCGGTGCTGTTTCTGCTTATTGGACTTGAGGTAATGGTGTTAAGTTTTGACTGGCTGAGCCTGGCTGGAGCACTTTTGGGAGTTATCATAGTTTTGTCAGCCCGGCTGATAAGTGTGTCGATCCCGATTCAGTTCTTGAAGCGTTACCGCGTTTTCAGTCCCCATGTGGTGAAGATTCTCACCTGGGGGGGCTTGCGGGGCGGCATCTCAATGGCCCTGGCCTTATCTTTGCCCTTGGGCCGGGAGCGTGATGTGCTGCTGGCAATAACATACGGTGTGGTGGTTTTCTCAATTCTTGTTCAGGGCTTGACAATCAGTCCCTTTTTGGCAAAGCTGAGCAGGAGGTGACGTGATCAGCACCGCTTGCAGTATAAATATATTCTTTGAGCGTTATGTGGGGTAACGTTCCTGCTGATCTGCTTTTGCGGGCCACAGCCCGATACCGGGACAGAAAATAAATTATTGCTTAAATAACGATGGGTTATAGAAAATGAATTACAGGAAAGCCGCGGGCAACATATTTTTAAAAGTGGTTGTCAGCATGACAGTTCTGGGCGCCGGCTTCCTGTTTTCCGGGCAGCCCGTCCCCGCTGCTGAAGGAAGTGAGACTATTCTGATGGCAACAACCACCAGCACTGATAATACCGGACTGCTGGACTATCTCATGCCGTCTTTTACAGCCAGGACCGGCATAGATATTCGCTGGGTAGCCACCGGAACCGGCAAGGCATTGAAGCTTGGTGAAAACTGTGACGTGGATGTCCTCCTCGTGCATGCCCCGGCGTCTGAAAAAAGTTTTATTGGCAGGGGGTTTGGTGTCGGGCGCCGAAAAATTATGTATAATGACTTTGTGATAATCGGACCAGCTTCAGATCCTGCCGCCATAAAAGGTAAAAGAGTATTTGAAGCACTTCAGGCCATAGCGTCATCGGACAATTTTTTCGTCAGCCGTGGTGATAACTCCGGAACCAACAAGAAGGAACGAACCCTTTGGAGACTTGCGGATATTCAATTGCCTGAACAGGAATCCTGGTACCGGCAAAGCGGCCAGGGCATGCTGACAACCATAAATATTGCCGCAGAACTAAAGGGCTATACCCTGACAGACCGCGGTACCTATATCAAGTATGAGTCTGCTGCAGCCCTGGTGCCGGACCTTGTCGTACTGGTTGAGGGTGAACCGGTGCTGCTGAACCAGTACAGCGTTATTCCCGTAAATCCGCGTCATTGTCCCGAAATTAAATATGATATGGCCCGGGTTCTTTCTGACTGGCTGGCTGGCGATGAGGCTCAGTCCATGATCAGAGAGTTCAAACTCCTTGGCAAGCAACTTTTTATCCCCAATGCTGGACAGGAATAGGAATGGAATTTATTCAGGAGGGATTTTCCCAGGCCTATGCACTTTTAATCAGCCGTGATCCGGCGACCTATTCCGCCGTAATTGCCACGCTTCGGGCTTCAGGTTTGGCAATGGCGGCCAGTCTGCTGCTGGGCATCCCATTTGGCTATGTTCTCGGGTATTTTAATTTTCCCCTGAAGAAACAGATACGCATCATTGTAGACACTCTGCTGTCATTGCCGACGGTATTTATCGGCCTTGTCATCTACGCGCTGTTGACCAGGAACGGGCCTTTCGGTGGCTCCGGGTTGCTTTTCACCATAACGGGCATTGCCATCGGCCAGGCTGTCCTTTCCCTGCCCATTATAATATCTTTGACTGCGACAGCGGTAGAGGCGGCCGATCACAATCTGCGGACAACCCTCATGTCACTGGGCGCAAATCGCCGCCAGATAGCGGCAAGCACCCTGTGGGAAGTTCGCCTGGGAATAATTGCTGCGGCCGTCACTGCCACGGGAAGGGTGTTGACCGAGGTCGGTATCTCTCTGATGGTTGGCGGCAACATCAAGTGGCATACCCGGACCATTACTACGGCTATCGCCCTTGAAACAAATAAGGGTGAGTTCGGCATGGGTATAGCTCTGGGGCTGGTATTGCTTCTCATTGCCCTGGCGGTAAATGTTTCACTTGCCGGGTTACGCAGGAGGATATGAGGTGGATATCTATCAGATCCGGGATGTAGATCACTACTACGGGGATAAACAGGTACTTTCCATAGAAGACCTTTCTATTCCTGAAGGCTCCATAACAGGTCTGGCCGGACCGAACGGCAGCGGCAAATCAACATTGCTGAAACTCATGGCCTTTCTGGAAAGGCCGACATACGGGGCAATACTTTTTAATGACAAAAAGGTGGCGCCTTTTTCCAAAGAAGTACGTTCCAGGGTAACCCTCTTGAACCAGGAACCGTATCTCATGCATCGCAGCGTCTTTGAGAATGTTGCCTATGGCCTCAAAGTCAGGAAGAAATCAACAAGGCTCATTAACCGGGTGGAGCAGGCTTTAAATCTGGTGGGGCTGACTGAACCCGACTTTGCGAGGCGAAAATGGTACCAGTTGTCAGGCGGTGAAGCACAGCGGGTGGCCCTTGCAGCCCGTCTCGCCTTGCGGCCGCGAGTCCTTCTCCTGGATGAGCCGACTGCAAGTGTTGACATGGAGAGTGCCGGGCTAATCCGCGATGCCTCCCTGCAAGCACGGCGGAAATGGGGCACAACCCTTGTTGTTGCAACCCATGACTGGCAGTGGCTGTATGAAACCTGTGATACAGGTCTGCACCTGCTGCATGGCAGGATATTCAAAGGTGGACTCGGTTGTGCTGTTTCCGGTCCCTGGCGCTTTGGCGAAGGGGATATGCTCCTGAAAGAACTGGAAGGTGACCAGGTCCTTGTCGTACCAAAACCCGATGAAGGAAAAAATGTTGCGGTCCTCGATCCTGCCAAGCTGAAAGTGGTAATGCCCGGCGATGACCCGCAATTGAATACGGATAACAGAATGCTCAACGGGTTTGTGACCCGCCTGTTTCTTGAAAGAAATGGCAAAACCGTTCAGGTTGCAATTAAGGTTGCCGAACTGCTTGTCACCTTGCGCATGGCCAGTAGCAAGGCGGAAGAGTTTAAGCTGTATCCCGCTGCAGCGGTAAGAATTATATATGATCCCCGGGAGATCGAGTGGTTCTGATATGTTGCTTTTTTTCTTATAGCAGTTGGAGTAGCCGCAGGGAGTCGAGGAAGAGCAGGCCGGCCAGTATGAGCAAGATAACACCTAGCAATTGCATGGTGTAAATATATTTTTTCCCCAGCAGAAACGACCTCGATCTGCCAACAAGTAAAGCTAGGACGATCTTGGATCCTACAAGCATCACATAAAAACTTACAATAAATGAAATGGCTGCCGGCAGGCTCTGGTCTGAGGCTTTGACGACAAGCGGCCCTCCCACGGAAAACCAGAACAGATAAGGGTGGGGGCTTAATACATTAACAAGTATTCCCCTTTGCAGAGATTTTGGGGCAGTATTGTTGTTTTCTAAAACCAGGCCTTTTGATTTGATATTCTTAATTCCAAGATAAGAGATAAAACAGGCGCCTGTAATTGATATGACGCCAAGAATATGCTGAAACCGGGAAAGTTCTGCCAGAATGAAAAGTGTAATAATTATGATCGGCAGATCAGTGAAGATCGGCGCCAGGGCAATTTTGATGCCTGCCCTTATATCATGCTGCAGGGTTTCCGCAACAACAAGGGCCAGTAATGGGCCGGGGGCAAATCCGGCTGACAGGCCAAGAACGGTTCCTGTAGTCAGAAAGGATAACATTGCCTGAAAATCCTATTGCAGCAGGACAAGTCTATTGCTCATAGATGATTTTACCACAGTCACGCAGATTGTAGCCTCCCATGCTCGCAACAGTCCGGCGAAATTCCTTGTCTGTTGTCATAGTCTGCAGCAGAGCTTGCACCTTGGGGTCATCGAGAAATGTCTTGGGCAGGATCAGGTCATAACGTTCCTCGGCAACGGGGATGAAATCGAGGTTAAGCGCCACTGCGGCAGCCCGGATGGCCAGACCTGTATCGGCATTGCCAGAGGCAATTGCCGAGGCCACATTCATGTGGGTATACTCCTCGCGCTCATAGCCGTTCAGATCCTCCGGGTTGATGCCGAGCCTGTTGAGGTGCATATCGGTAAGCAGCCTGGTGCCGGCGCCACGCTGGCGATTGATGAACCTCAGGTCTTTACGTGCCAAATCCGCAAAACCATTAATATTACGCGGGTTGCCTTTTGGCACCAGGAGTCCCTGTTGCCTGTACGTCAGGTTTATCAGCTGGAGGGGTGTTGCCGGCAGGAATTTTCTGATAAAGGAAATATTGTACTCGCCGGTTTCTTCGTCGAGCAGATGCGTTCCGGCCAGATGCGCCTCGCCCCTTTTGATTGCCATTATGCCTCCCATGCTGCCCACATGAGCGGATGAAAGACGGCAGACAGGGCGTAAACGGTGCATAAGATTAGCAAGTACATCAAGAATGTTATCATGGCTGCCGATGAAAACCAGGGTGTTTTCTATTTCGTGCTCGGCCCGCAGCAACTCAATACTGATTTTCTCACCGGCGCCGATACCTTCACTGTTGGCCGGTACCGTAAGGATGCCGTCCGCCTGCACAAGCGACATGACAGCTCCGGCCCCACGGCTGGCAGGGCTGGCCGTCAGAGTTTCACCGACCTTACCCAGTTTCACCCGGATAAATTCTTCGGCTCCCAGTTTGGATGACAGGGGTCTGGACAGGGTTGCCTCCAGAAAACGGGGAGGATCAGAAACTGCTCCCAGCAGTGCATCGACCAGATCTTTTACAAAGAGATGCTGGGTAATGACTGCGGATACCGTATAACCGGGCAGGCCGATTACCGCTTTACCGTTAACAATGGCCAGAATTACGGGTTTGCCGGGTTTAATGTTGACACCGTGAAGGATAACTTCCCCAAGCTCTGCCAATACCTGTGAAGTATAGTCTTTGGAGCCGGCCGATGCTCCCGCATTAATTACCACAATATCATGTTCGGCCGTACCAGCGCTGATCGCCTGCTTTAAGGATTCTTGACTGTCAGTGATGATCGGGCTTCTGGCAGTTTTCACGCCCCATTGCTCCAGGTAGCCGGCCAGCACCCTGCTGTTAAATTCGATGATGTTCCCCGGCCTGAGAGGAGAACCGGGTTGGACTAATTCGCTGCCGGTTGGTATGACAATCGCGGTAGGCACTTTCCTTACCTTGACATCGACAAGACCCGTGGCCAGCATCGCGCCCAGGTCAATGGGTCTTATACGGTGGCCCTGCGGCAGGATAAGTTCGGTGGCGACAATGTCTTCTCCGATGGTTCGCACATGTTTCCAGGGTGTGACCGGCGCAATTATCTCAACAGTATTGTCATCAACAGGCTGGACATCTTCTATCATGATAACCGCATCAAACTCCGGCGGCAGAACATTGCCGGTATTAACATACGCAAACTTGCTGCCCGCAGATAAACGGACAGGGTTGTTTTCACTGGCGCCAACGGTATCCATGAACCTTACAGCAATACCGTCCATAGCCGCTCCATTGTAAAAAGGGGAGGAGAGTGAAGCAAAGACCGGTTCAGCCGTTATCCGGCCCAGCGAGTCGTCAACCGGGACGGTTTCAGGCGCAACCGGATTGAGGCAGCCGTGGTCTGCCAGCCTTTGCTGCCAGAGGTTCCGGGCCGCTGCAAGATCCATATTATCGATATATATGTTGCGGCTCATAAGTAACTGCAAAATGTAATGGGCTGTAACGGCCGGGATAAAGATGGAAAAGACTTTAATCAAAAAGTATTACTTCAACCATCTTTCCTTCCGGTAATCCCTGCTGCTCTTCCCTTATTACCAGGTAGCCGTGCGCCTGGACCATGGTGGACAGGGCTCCTGATTTCCCCAGTATGGGAACGGCAGCCATTTCTTTATCCGTCATTTTTTCGAGTTTAACCCGTATAAAATCAGTGCGGCCGGACGTGGAGTTGAGATTGCGCGACAACCTGGCCTTAAGCGTCCGGTGTGAAGGCAGAATGTCATCTTCCAGACCGCTTAATTTCTTGATAACCGGCCTGACAAAAAGGTCAAAGGCAACTGCGGCGGACACAGGATGGCCAGGCAGGCCGAAGATCATCTTGTCAGCGGCGCGGGCAATAATTACCGGTTTGCCGGGTTTAATTGCCACGCCGTGGAGCAGAATACCAGGTGGACCCATTTTCTCAATAACCCTTTCGCCCAGGTCACGCGTACCGACTGAACTTGAACCGGATAAAAGAATAATGTCGTTTGTCGCCAGGCCGGCTTTGAGTGCTTCGGTTAATTCTTGTTCATTGTCGGGCGTGATGCCGAGAAAATGTGGTAGGGCATGTAAATTTCTGACAAGAGCAGCAAGATTTACACTGTTGACGTCGCGAATTTTGCCGGGCGGCGGGGTCTGGTTGTACGGCACTATTTCATCACCGGTTGAGATGACACCGACACGCACCTGCCTGAAAACATTGACGCGCTCTATTCCTAAACCGGCCAGGAGACCAAGCTCCTGTGGACGCAGGAGCCGGCCGCCGGCCAGCAGAACTTGATCCCTGCTGACATCATCTCCCGTATTTATTACATTGTCGCCGGCGGCAACCGGTTTGACAACCTCAATCATCCTGCCATCAATATTAATGGTGTGCTCCAGCATCACCACGGCGTCTGTGCCGGGCGGCAGAATGCCGCCTGTGGCAATAATAAAGCAGTTCCCGGCTTCAGGGCCTGTCTCCGGGTATTCTCCCATCAGTACTTCACCGTTTATTTCCAGATAGGCAGGGAGCCCTTCGCCGGCGCCAAAGGTATCCTTTGCCCTGACTGCATACCCATCCATGGTAGAGCGGGGGAAGGGCGGCAGATTCTCCGGTGCGAGGATATCATTTGCACATACTCTGTTTAAAGCTTTTTCCAGCTCTACTGAATCTTTCTGCCCCGGGCACGGCGGCTGATTCATCCGCAGCAGGTGGAGAGCCTCATCAAGGCCGAGAATATCCCTGCGGCCCAGCATGTCACGATGTTGCCTGTTGCTGGCGGAGTTCTTCATTGGCAGCTTATATACCGGAACATTATGATCATATATCAGACCAGGTTGAAGTTACTGGGATTACTCTATTTGCAAAATATTTTGTTATTTCCGCAATCCGGCATGAAATTAAAGTGCTGGAATTATATTTTCCTATCCTCCGAAATCAACCCTCTGCGGATGAGTATAAATATTCATCCTGTCACCCCGGGCAAAGCCTATGAGGGTAACCCCGTGGTCTTCGGCATAGGTGACAGACATGCAGGTCGGTGCAGCCCGGCTGATAAGAACAGGTATCCGGCTGCGAATCACCTTGGTCATTATCTCGCCCGAGACCCTGCCGCTCGAAAGAATAATTTTGTCCTTAAGCTCAATGCCGGCCATGAATGCCTTGCCGAGCAGCTTATCAACCGCATTGTGGCGGCCGATATCCTCAGAAAACAGCAATATATTTTTACTGTCTGCAAGTGCGGCACTGTGTACCCCGCCTGTCTTATTAAAAAGGCTGGAAATCGATCTGAATTCCTTGAGCATCGCCTTGATATTTTCAGGTGAAACCAACAGCATGGCCCTGTTCGGTGGAAGGTCCTTGAGGTCTGCGGCATCCGTAAAGGTAATACCCTGGCCGCAGCCGGAGGTTATTGTTTTTCTGTGAAAAGTTTTATCAATATCCTTGGCAAGATCGGCAAGGGTTACAGAAACAGTAAATGTATCGTCATCCACCTGCACATCAAGCAAGGAGTCGCGATGTTCAAGAATTCCCTCTGAGAGAAGAAAGCCGATGGCCATGGCGTCAAGTTCCGAAGGGGTGCATAAAAGCGTCACCACCTGTTTGTTATTGACCTCCAGAGAAAAACCTATTTCCGAGGCAACCAGGTCAGTCGTCTCTGCAAAGTTTTTCCCCTGCATACGTATGATGAGGGCCTGGTGAAGAGGTTTCATTTATGAATTGAAATTACAGTTTTTTTAAAAACAGCCGAGTTGGCACTTGCTTATTCTGATATTGAGTTTGTCGGCTGTTCTGCCGACCTCCCCTGGCGAAACCTTGAGGGACTTTGCTATGGCAAAGGCACGGGAGCAATGGACACGGTTTTCATCGGCTGCTTTGCGCAATTGGTTTTCCAGGTCTGCCTGCTGCTCTCTGGAAAGTGGAATGTTTGCTTTGTCGTCTTGCATTTTCATTCATTCCCCAACTATGTCCCTTGCCCAGGAAAGTGCTGCTGCCGCTGCCGGAAAACCTATGGTGCTGGTCAATAGGACAATGGCATGATAGATTTCATCGGGCTTGGCTCCGGCAGCAAGAGCCCGCTTAACGTGGGAGTGCACTGAACCTTCAGAGCGGATAGCGGCTGCGGCACCGAGCTGGATAAGCTGGGAGTTTTTGTCATCGATTGGCCCGGCTTCGCGTATCGCCTTTCCCAGGTCCTGGTGTTTTTCCATGACAGTGCTGAAATTCTCCAACAGCCATCTGTAATTGTCTGAATACTGCGCCATGCTGTCTCCTTACAGAAAAAAATCACTATTTTACAGCTGCATAACTATCTGCAGGCGGTGCATTAAACTTCAGGGTGTAGAATAAGGTGCACCTTACACAGTTGAACTTATAAAGCCATTCTGGATTGCATGCTTTATCAGGTCTGCCGTATTTTTTAAATTCAGCTTTTTCAACAGGTTTGCCCGGTGATGCTCCACGGTTCTGATGCTGATGGATAAGAGTTCTGCGATCTCTTTACTGGTCAGCCCTTCAGCCACAAGCTTTAAAACCTCTATTTCACGGTTTGTCAGTGTTTCGCAAGGGAATACCCCTTTGTCGCGGTATGTCTTTATTACCTCTTCTGAAAATTCTTCAGCCAGATGCGGCGAAATATACATATCTCCATCCATTACCATATCAATGGCAGTCAGAAGTTCATTGTCGGAGTCTTCCTTCAAGAGATAGCCGTCTGCTCCTGCTGACATGGCACAGAGAAAATACTGTTCACTCTTGTGCATGGTTATCATGAGAATTTTGACATTGGGGCAGAGCCTTTTTGCCTCGTTGATCACTTCAATACCACGTAGTTGGGGCATGGAAATATCGAGGATGATCAGGTCCGGGACATTTCGATCCAGGACATCGAGCAGTTCCAGGCCGTCGCCCGCTTCGCCAATTACCTCAAGTGACTTATTTTCTTCCATGAGTTTTTTTAAGCCCTGCCTGATCAAGACGTGATCATCCGCCAATACAATTTTGCATTTTGCCATTTGGTTCTCCCGGTTATTATACAGGCGCGTTAAATGTTACAGTGGTGTCAATGCCCGGACGGCTTACAATGGAAATCCTGCCGCCAAGAATCCTGACCCGTTCAGCCATGGCCTCAAGTCCCATACCTCTTTCCGCACCTTTTTGGTCCAAGGTCTTCTGGACATTAAATCCCTTCCCGTCATCCTTTACAGTAAAACGGACAGAGTTTTCCTGTTCTTCTATTACAAGTGAAACTTGTTTCGCCTTGGCATGTTTGCCTATATTCGTCAAGGCCTCCTGAAGAATCCTGTAAATAATTCTTTGTTTTTCCTCATTAAACAGGTGATTTATATCTGCAGTTTGAAAGTTTACCTTTATATTATAAATTTTTGAGAAATTATTCACAAGGTATTCAATTGCCGCCTGTAAACCAAGATCGTCGAGAACCACCGGGCTGAGATCCCTGGCAAGCCTGCGGACGTTTTCAATAATCTGGTTGATATTATTGCGCATGTCACTGCAAACCTCTTGCAGTTCTTCAGGTTCCACATCACCAAGGCGCCTGGCGACAGAGCCGACCTGGAGCTTGAGAGCTGCCATGGACTGGCCCAGCTCATCATGCAACTCAAATGATATCCTTTTTCTTTCATTCTCCTGCACTGCAAAAAGGTCGGAGGAAAGGCGATGCAACCGCTCCTCTGATTTCTGCAGTTTGCTGGCCATTGCCGTGAGGTTGACATTGGAATCCTCGATGGCTTTAATCTGCTGTTTGGCTGCCATGAAGATTTCATAGGCCAGCATGCCGTAAATAAGACTCGTTACAAGCCATATTATCAACATGGTGCGCCATGTTTGCCCCAGTGCTTTTTCAACCTT
>JAWVYE010000007.1:0-14300 GCA_033722905.1 Desulfobulbales bacterium | reverse complement strand
GACTGAGTGCTGAGTGCTGAGTGCTGAGGGCTGAGTGCTGAGGACTGAGTGCTGAGGGCTGAGTGCTGAGGACTGAGTGCTGAGTGCTGAGGGCTGAGTGCTGAGTACTGAGGGCTGAGTGCTGAGTGCTGAGGGCTGAGTACTGAGTGCTGAGTGCTGAGTGCTGAGGGCTGAGTACTGAGTGCTGAGTGCTGAGTGCTGAGTACTGAGTGCTGAGTGCTGAGGGCTGAGGTGTTGAGGACTGAGGACTGAGTGCTGAGTGCTGAGTGCTGAGTGCTGAGGGCTGAGTGCTGAGTGTTGAGGACTGAGGACTGTGTGCTGAACGCTGTTGTGAAGCGTTGCGATATGCTTATAGGTGTGAGGTGATCAGCATACAGGAGGCGGGTTTTCAGCTGTTCTGTAATTTAAAATTTAAAGTTCTGTTTCATAAAGAGATCAACTGTTGTATCCACAATCGCGGCATCATAGAGATTGTCTTTGTTTGTTGAAATTTCCTCCAGGGCGGCATCAATCCCCAAGGTTGGCCGGTATGGCCGGTGCGCGGTCATGGCTTCTACCACATCGGACACGGCCAGAACCCTGGCCTCAATCAATATATCGTCGCCACTGATCCCATGTGGATAGCCGGACCCATCCAGACGCTCGTGGTGTTGGAGAACGATATCGGCAATTGGCCATTGGAAGTCGATCCCCTTGAGAATATCATAACCTACCTGGGGATGGGTTTTTATCAGGCTGAATTCAAGGTCCGAGAGTGCGCCAGGTTTGCTGAGTATTTCAGCCGGTATTGATATTTTACCGATATCATGGATAACGCCGGCCATGCGAATACCGTCAACCTCGTACTCGCTGAGTCCCATTTTCTGGGCAATTGCCCGGGCCAGGTTTGCAGAACGGCGTTGGTGTCCGGCAGTATATGCATCCCTGGTTTCAACGGTGAGCGCCATGGCCTGAATGGTTCCGGCCAAGGCATTTCGCAGTTTCTCGATACTTGTCTTGAGGTTTAATTCCGCCTGCTTCTTATCTGTAATATTGTGGATAATGCACTCAACTCCAGTTACAGATCCATTTTCATCACACATTGGAAATTCTGAGACTTCAAGCCAGCATTGGCTGCCGTCCTTGTGCAATATCTGTATTTCGAAGGGTTCAGTCTTGTTGCCAAGCAGACAGTCTGCAGAAGGAACACTGGATTTTTCATCAAGGGAAAAATGCTGCCCGGACTTCTGGGTCAGTTCAAGAAATTCATCCTGAGTATACCCCAGGACGTGCAATACCGAGGTACTTACATGAACCACCTCACCATATCTATTGCAGGAATAGATAAAATAGTAATTCTTCAGGCTTTCCATGAGCAGCGCTTCGCTGCCATTGTAGCCCGGATCTTTGTAATTGTACGGCATGTTAGTTTTGAATCCACCTTTGTGCCGGTTGAGAAGCCGGCAGAAAATCACCATTCACCAGATTAATATATTATCACAAATAAATATTTTCTGCAAAATAGATTGAGTCCTTGGTATTTATAATTCCGGCAGAAAATACGCTTTCTAGTCAGGCAATGGGGATATTTGCAGGGAAGAGGGCAATGTTCTCCCGTTTCGCTAACTAAAGAGAAAACCATGGTTTTCATCAAATAGGTTTTTAAAAATATAGGAAGTAATTTTATTGCCTTCTAACCCAGCTGATCAGAGTGCAGTGGTCTGCCGTACCATATTTGCCGACAACAAAAAGGAACTTAAAGAAAACCATGAAATAAAATTAAAGAATTCCGTAAAAGTATATAACAGGATACTTGATAAATTTTACAGAAATAATAACCGAACAGTGTTATAATAAAAATGCGGTTATATTTGAAATCTTTAATTTTTTCTCAAGTTTTTCTTTTTATTTCAATTTCAACATACTATGTCATTCCAGCTGAATACCCAGTTATTTATGAGAAGTCTCACCTGGAGCAGCCCTTCTCCTTTGCAGTATTCTTCTCATTTTTCCCTGAACAACCTGCTGCCCGGAGTTGATAATTTCCGCTATGATGTCCACCTCAGCCCGTTATTCTGTGAATCTGTCGCCAAGATTATCTTCCATCTGATTATAAATACGGCCCAGGCTGAAGAAGACCTCGACATTGAATTTGACCTGCACAGAGAAAGAGAGGAATTCAAACGCTTATGCCGTGATATCATGTTTGATGCTGTGAAAAAGGCAAAGCTGGGTGATGGAGAGGTTCAGATAGACTACCTGGCCCAGGTCTCTGTCTGTAAATTTCTGATCCAGCAGGTGAGCCAGCAGTTTGAAGAGCTTATGGGCAGATTGAATAATCTGGTCTGGGAATATGAAAGCACTGAGGATGATGAGACCACTCTGCAAACCGTAAGCCTCAAGGAGAGGGTCCTGGCGATCAGGCACAAGAGAAACATAATTATAAGCAAGGTGAGTGAAATAATTTTCGAGTACCTCCTTGAAGCCCAGAAGCCGCTAAAAGAAAGGCGCGAAGCAAATTACGGGGTTAACTCCCTGTTGAAAGACGATATTTTCTGCAATCCTATCCTGCATGTTGAAAATCAGGATGATGATTATTTCATGCTGGAAAATTATGTTTTACTCGGGCACAGGATAGATGATCCGGATAAGTATGATACCCTGCTCCGCCTGATTAGCGATACCCTTGCCAAGGTCAAGATGACCGGTGAAGAGGATAAGGTTTATAATGAAGAGGAAAGCACCTCTGAGGGTGAGGGTGAAAATTTAGAAGAACAGCCGGAATCTGCAGGACGCGTGGTTGATGCCTGGATCAAGGAGGTTGAAAACGTTGATTTTCTCATAAACCACTTCAAGACCAGTGGGGAAATCCTGGAAAAGAAGAGCAAGCACAATCAGAATAAAGACGAATTGTTAAGGCTTGAAAAAATGGCCAGGGAGCAGAAAAAGCTCTTTAGCGCCCTCTATGATAAATTCAAGCAGAAAAGGCTCATAAACAGGATTGTCGCCTCGTATGAGATGAAAGCAGTTTACCAGGAATATTGTCCACCCCTTGCACCCCAGCAGGTACTGCAGTATTTCCTATCAAACGAAGCCAGAAAAAGTGTTGCCGCCCATCTCAAGCGGCTGAAAGTCTATTACGGCAAATCAATTTCCCTGGTTCCTCTCAAAAAGAAGCTGATGCAAATGGGCAGGCTGAAGATTCAGCAGCGCCATGAGTATTTCCTGCAATTTCTTAAAGGCTTTTTCAGATATCACCGCGATCTTGAAAACTACAAGCTTCTCAAGCAGGCCCTGGACAGAATTAATCTCTTGGCGGACGAAAAGACTATTGCGCTATCCAAGACAAATAAAACCCTGTATGAATTCCTTCTTCCGCATGAACAGGTTTTTGAGCTTGATACCAAACCGGTCACCAGCCATGTCATTATGAAGGCTGATGTGAGAGGGGCAACGCTTATTACCAGGCAGCTGAATGAGAGCGGTTTGAATCCGGCCTCCTATTTCAGCCTCAATTTTTTTAATCCCATATCGGAAGTTGTCTCGCAATACGGCGCCGTCAAGGTATTTATCGAGGGTGATGCCATTATTCTTGCCATTTTGGAACGTAAAGATGATGAATCCGGAAGGTACTGTGTTGCAAGGGCTTGCGGCCTTGCCATCAATATGTTGGACATCATTAAGCAATATAACGCCAAAAGTAAAAAGTATAACCTGCCCATACTGGAGTTGGGAGTGGGGGTCTGTTATCACGATACACCACCTGCATACCTTTTGGACGGCAAGAAAAGGATCATGATCTCACCGGCAATTAATCTGGCTGACAGGCTTTCAAGTTGCCATAAGTCTTTACTGAGAATTATTGACAAGGAAGTACAGGCCTTCAACCTTTATGTCTATGAAACGGGCAAAGACAAAGATAATGCTGCAAGTGATGATGAAATTATTCTGCGCTATAACGTCAACGGTATTGAGCTGAGCGAAGCAGGTTTTAAGAAACTGAATGCCGAAATTAATCTTAAACCGATGAACTGCCTGGTCCCCGAGCTGCAGGCTGAGCCGATTATAATTCACACTGGTAAATTTCCTTTGGTGACAGGCACTTTTCAGCGTCTTATTCTGCGCGAGGATTGGGTCCAGGAATTGCGGCCCGGAGACTTAAAGGTTCTCGGCAAGGTGAACAGGAAATATTATGAGGTCTGCACCAATGATGTCTTGAAAAAATATGTTGAAAATCAGGATAAGAATGGCGGAGCCTGATAAAATAAGGGTTCATGGGTTGACATTTTTTAAAGACCTTATATCTTGGGCCCTGTTTGAAATTTTTCAATAGACTAACCTTTTATGAATTGAGAGTTGCAAAGGAGATATAGATGAAGGTTGCCCGGCACATTAAAATACTTGTAATCAGCATGGCTTTACTTTTCATTGCCGTTAACGCCTCCTGCATAGAGGTAAGAATTGGTCCGGCTGACATGACTCTGCAGACGGAATCTGCCAGGAAACCGGCTGATTTCGCGCATCGTAAACACCAGGAGGCATATTCCTGCACAGCATGTCATCATGCCAAAGATGGCATAATGGTGATTGATAAATGCGCCAAATGTCACACCAAAAAACTCAACAATGCCGATGTCAACAGCTACAAGAAGGCGGCCCATAAATTATGCAAGGACTGCCACAAGAAAGTCAATCAAGCAGGCATGGAGGCACCGATTAAATGCAGTGGCTGCCACACCAAGAAGAAGTAATATTGCCCTGATTCGTTTAATTTATTATAATCTCCACAATTAAAGGCCGGTCGGAAGTCAGTCGATCGGCTTTTTTTGAACAAACCAGAGAGCCCTTCCGGTTTAATCTAGACAAATGCAGGTATCCGGCGTGCTGACAGCTTTCATCTCAAAAGCACATTCTTTATTTTATGCATACAGGAATTATTTCTCTGCCAGACCGGTGCTTTTTGCATCCCTGTGCGGCATATGTATTTTGTCAGCCGGTTGTGGTGTTTTTTCCACGGGATATGACCTTGCCAAGGGAACCGTAGTAGCCACATATAATACCGTAAAGGTTGCATCCAATTTAACCATTGGCACATGCAAAGTCGCCTACAGGATAGGCCAATATACGTTTGAGGTTGTGGCAGCGCCTTTGGAATGGCCCCTGACCCACGATATTGAGTCAATTGACGGTATGTCGCCCAGGGAGGCCATTGAAAAGGGCCGGGTGAAAAATTCACCTTATGTGGTAAAGGGGAAACGCTACGTACCGATGACTGTTGCAGAGGCAATGAAATATTCAGAGACAGGCGTTGCCTCGTGGTACGGCAGGGAAACCAGAAGGCAGAAAGGAGGCAGCATGACTGCCAACGGTGAAGCCTTTGACCCGAGAAAACCGACTGCCGCCCACAAATATCTGCCCCTGCCCATGCATGTCAGGGTCAAAAATCTTGATAACGGCAGGTCGATGATTGTCCGGGTCAACGACAGGGGGCCGTTTGTTGACGGCAGAATAATTGACCTTTCATCAGGCGCTGCCAAACAGTTGGGGTTTTACCGGCAGGGACTAGCCAGAGTAAAGATCGAAACTGTGGAGCTGGATTAAATAAGCTGGAGGCGCAAGGCTGAAGATAACAGATTCAGAACTTCTCACATCTCAATTTTCAATCACTTAGTTTTTATTCCATCCCTGAAAATCATAACCGGTCGGATTCTGGAAAATGCGCAGGCCGAACTCCGGGATTGCGGCAAGCAGGTGGTCAAAGATGTCAGCCTGAATGGCTTCATAGTTGGCCCAGACCTGGTCATTGCTGAAAACATAAATCTGGATGGGCAGGCCAAATTGCGTTGGTTCAAGATGCCGCACGAGAAATGTCATGTTTTGATGGATCTTCGGGTTGTTTTTAAGGTAAGCGATAATATAGGCCCGAAAGATGCCGATATTGGTCTGCCTTCTGCCATTTATCAGCTGCTGGGTGTCGCTGACATTTTCTTCGTTGTATGTGTTGATTTCTTTCTGTTTTTCAGCAATGTAGTCCCTGATAAGGTCAAATTTTTTGAACCGTGCGAACATCTCATCTGAACAGAATCTGATGGAGTTCATGTCTATATGAAGCGAACGCTTGATGCGGCGTCCGCCTGATTCACTCATGCCTCGCCAGTTTTTAAATGCATCTGAGACCAGGCTGTAGGTCGGTATGGTGGTTATGGTCTTATCCCAGTTGCGGACCTTGACCGTGTGGATTGTTACATCGATAACATCGCCGTCAGCACCGAATTTCGGCATCTCGATCCAATCGCCGACACGGATCATGTCGTGCCCGGAAAGTTGGATACTGGCCACAAAGCCCAGGATGGTATCTTTGAAAATCAGCATCAGGACGACTGTAAAACCGCCAAGAATGCTAAGTACTCCCCAGGGAGACCTGTTGGTAAGAATGGCGATAATAAAGATGCCTGCCATGACATAGGTGACAATCTTTATGCCGTCAAGGTAGCCCCTAATCGGGCGGCGCGAGGCCATCTCTGATCTGCCGTATATTTCCCGCAGGGCAAGCAGGATGGAATCCAGCATCCATACCCCGGCAAAGACAAAGAAAACCAGGGCCAGCCTTTTGAACAGTTCAGATGCTGAAGCCTGACTTGGCAGCATGAGATCGGCTGACATGTACAGGACGATGATGGGCATCAGAAAAGAGAGGCGCCTGACAAAACCATGTTGCACAAGGGCATCGTCCCAGGTGTTTTTGCTGCGCCTGAATATTATTTCGATGAGGCGGACCATATAATGCCTGGTGACCCAATATGAGAAAAACGCCAACAAGAGAATAAGGACAATGGTTGCTGCAACGCCAAAAAAATCGGCCATTTGCTGCGATAAACCCTGGGCAGTTAAGTATTCCGCGATAAGTCTGCTCATTATAATAATTTGTTTTTAAGGTTGCGGGGGAGAGGGGCAATACTTGCTGAATATGCTTATAACATACAATGAACTGCAAGAATTAAAAGCTGACATCTTATGTTACATATTTGTTGCTTCTTCAATCCATTTTTCAATCTGGACCCGGGGTGGTTGGATCCCGGCGCTCTTGACCTCCCCGTTGATGATGAGGGCAGGTGTCTTTGTCACCCCGTAACGCCATATTTCATCAAGGTCCTGGACATCCTCTATATCAGCCGCCACATTTTTTTCCTGCAGGATGTCAATCAGCATTGTTTTTAACTTATTGCAGGTTACACAGGGGCGGCCCAGGACACGAATAGTCAAGCCCTGGCCGCCTGATTTTTCCAGGTTATAATAACGTCTGTACTCTTTGCGCAGGGCTTCCATGTATGGTTTGACAGCCTGATCCGGGATATAGTTTTTGCGGCGCACCTGTTCGTATAGGAACTGTACGGCATCATCTTCGGACATATCCTTGCCGGATAACTCCACGAGTGCCCTATCCAGGCCCAGCAGTCCGACGGTTGCCTTACCAATGCGAATTGTTTTTTGTAATGGTGTATCCATATGATTTGTTGCTGGCTCTTTAAATTATGAAAAATGTTGACTAACATTAACAGATAAAAGCAATATAACCACTTAATTACTTCCGGCAAGATGAGTTGTCTCAAGGAAGATTGTGAATGTTTAAATTAATGTGTTGCCCCGAAAATATAACTGTAAGTGATGTTATGCCGGTCCGTTTGCCATGAAAACCAATCCCTGGAAATTGCTGGATCAGTATCCCGGGCCCATTATCAGGGCCCTGGCAGCCCTGGCCCGTGAAAAGTGCGCCACCTGCCATATAACCGGAGGTACTATTCGTGACTGGCTTATGGGACAGGAGTCCAGGGACCTGGATATAACTGTGGCCAGCGATGCTTTTGGCTGGGCCGGGGAGCTGGTCCGGGAATTCGGCGGCACCTTTATTCCCATGGATGCAGAGGAAGATGTGGCAAGGGTTATGTGGCAGGAGATCTGCGTTGATTTTTCATCGTTTCGTGAGGGAGCGCAGACCATTGAAGAAGATCTTCTGAAAAGGGATTTTACTTTTAACAGCATGGCGGTGCCGTTTCCCATGCAGGTTCCGTCATCCTGGGATAATGTCGAGGCTCCGGACATTATTGATCCCGCCGGGGGGCTTGGGGATTTGCATGCTAAAATAATCCGCATCAGTTCCCCGGCTGTTTTTATCAGTGACCCCCTGCGAATGCTGCGGGCCTACCGCTTTATGGCAAGATTGGGATTCAGGATAGAACCTGTTACAGAAAAACAGATACAGAAGCATATCCACCTCCTCTTCCTGCCTGCCGAAGAACGCATTGCCTATGAACTTGACGCCATAATGGCGGCAGAAGGATCGATCAAAACCATAGAGGCCATGCACGAAAATGGAGTGCTTGAGGAACTGCTGCCCGAGTTGTACATGGGTGTCGGGGTCAGGCAGCCGTCAAGTCACCACCTTGATGTCTTTGAACATGGGATTGCCACCCTGAAGCACATGGAGGATGTCCAGAAGGACCCGGAAAAATATTTTCCCGGGTACGGGGAACTGCTCTGCGAATATCTTGACCGGCAGAGAAATAGAACACTGTTGAAATGGGCCGCCCTGTTCCATGACCTGGGAAAACCGGAAACTCATGCAATCAGGGAAGACCGCGGTGGCAGAATCACATTTTACAATCATGACAAGGAGGGGGTCAGGATTTTTGATATCATAGCCGACCGCTTCAAGTGGGGCCGCAATGACAGGGATGCTGTGGCCAGGTTTATTTCCACCCACATGTGGCCCTTTCACCTCAACAATGCCCGCAGGAAAACAGGACTGACTCCAAAAGCTTATCTGCGCCTGATCAAGGCAGTGGGCGAGGATTTTCCCGGGCTTTTTATGCTGGCCATGGCTGACAGCCTGGCCGGAAGGGGGACCGGCAAACCGCCTGATATGGAAGAAAACATGGCCGACCTCTTTAAGGAAGTGGAGATCACCTATCGACAGAAAATAGAGCCGCTGCTGCGAGAAAGGCTGTTGACAGGAAATGACCTGATAGAGATATTCGGCCTAGAACCGGGCCCAAAGTTCAGGGAAATTTTTGACAGCCTGGAAAGTGCTCAGGTTGAAGGAGAGGTGCAGGACAGAGAACAAGCCATCGACTGGGTGAAAAATTACCTGCAGCCCTAGATGAGATGGGATAAGGAAAAAATGTCTGAGCCGCAGATTGTTGCCGTCAGCGTCCGGCAGCTACGCATGCTTCATATACAGAAGAAAAAATGAAAAGTATTCCCTGAATTATTGATGACAACTTGCCGGAAACTTGTAATGACAGAGTAAATGGGCTAAAGAGTGCGCAAAGTTCAAGACTATTATTTTAAGAAGGCCAAAAAAGAAAAATATCCTGCCCGTTCAGTTTATAAGCTGGAGGAGGCGCAAAAAAAATACCGGTTTCTGAAAAGTGGGAATTTTGTCCTTGATCTCGGCTGTCAGCCCGGCAGTTGGTCAATCTACGCTGCCAGAACAGTGGGGCCCAAAGGATTTGTGGCAGGAGTCGACCTGCTGCAGGGAAAGAAAGTTGACATTGCCGGAGGGGCGGAAGTAGTCTTGCTTTGCGATGATATCATGGCAGATGATATTGTTGAGAAGATAAAGAGACTCAGGAAGCGCTTTCATGTTATTCTCAGTGACATGGCCCCCAGGACTTCAGGCAATAAATGGGTGGACCAGCAGCAGTCACTCAACCTGGCAAGACGTGTCCTGGAACTTGCGGAGAAACTGCTGGATACCGGTGGCAATCTCTATGTCAAGGTTTTTGAAGGAGAAGATTTCAAGGAATTTGTAGATTCAGTGCGAAACTGTTTTAAAACGGTTAAGATCGTAAAACCCAAGAGTTCAAGAATTGAAAGCCGCGAGGTTTTTGTCCTGGGGATGGGATTTAAAAAATAGGGTTCAAGGTACCAGGGGACAAGGGGTCGAGTAAAAAACTGCATCTCAACGGACCCCCGAAAAAAAACCCGGGCGGCATACTTATAGGTATTATTTTCTTTGGAACCTTGAAACCTCGAAACCTTGAAACCTCGGAACCTTGAAACCTTGAAACCTTTGTTGTTATTATCTTTCACCGTTAAAACTTTATTCATATTTGATATTTTAAATAGAACTGGGAGGTAGAATACGTGTCGGGACATTCGAAATGGAGCACCATAAAGAGAAAAAAAGGTGCACTCGATGCCAAACGAGGCAAAATATTCACAAAACTGATCAAAGAGATTTCTGTGGCAGCCAGGATGGGTGGCGGTGACCCGGAAGGGAATCCCAGGCTGCGCTCCGCCATTTCTGCGGCCAAGACAGAAAATATGCCCAAGGATAATATTGAGCGGGCGATCAAGAAAGGAACCGGTGAACTTGAAGGTGCGGTATATGAAGAGATAACTTACGAGGGTTATGGACCCAATGGTGTCGCCGTTTTGGTCGACTGCATGACCGACAATAAGAATAGAACAGTTGCAGATATACGCCATGCTTTCAGCAAGAGCGGCGGTAATCTCGGCGAATCCGGCTGTGTTTCGTGGATGTTTGACAAAAAGGGCGCCATTGTAGTTGATAAGGAAAGCATAGACGAAGAGGAATTGATGGACAAGGCCTTGGAGGCAGGCGCTGAAGATGTTGTCGAGGAGGATAATGTTTTCCAGGTCATCACTACCCCGGATGACTTTGATGCTGTCCGGGAAGCCCTGGAGGCCGGTGGCGTAACATTCATTGAGGCCTCAGTATCCATGATACCGCAGAACACCGTTGACATCAGTGATGAGAAGCCTGCCAGGCAGATTCTCAAGCTTCTGGAAAGCCTGGAGGACCATGATGACGTCCAGAATGTTTATGCAAATTTTGACATTCCGGACGAGATAATGGAAGCATTATCCTGAGGTCGGCCGCAGGGAAAAAGTTAATTCAGCCGCTTAAATTTATATATACTGCTCAATGGTTAAACAGGAAAGCCGGTGCATCCTCGGGATAGATCCCGGTTCTCGCGCAACCGGCTACGGTGTCATAGCGATTAACGAAAGCCGTCTGCACTATGTGGCCTGCGGGGTCATAAGGCTGGGCGCCAAGCATGCTTTTAATGACAGGCTGAAGGTGATTTTCGACGGTTTGTGTGAAGTTATCGCAGTCCACAAACCCGGTGAGGCGGCGGTGGAAGATGTTTTTGTCGCGGCAAATCCGCGGACGGCTTTGAAACTCGGGCATGCAAGAGGCGTGGCGGTAATGGCGGCTCTGCATAATGGTCTGCCGGTGCACGACTATACACCGAGGATGGTAAAGCAGGCTGTGGTAGGGTATGGTAATGCCGAGAAACAACAGGTCCAGCAAATGGTGCGCGTGCTTTTGCAGCTCTCTGCCCCGCCGAGCGCTGATGCTGCTGATGCCCTTGCTGTGGCCATGTGCCATGCAAACCAGACAATTATTGCCGGGAAACCCATACGGTGAAAAAATATTTTTGCACGCTGCTTTGGCGCAACATTCGAAATGCAAGACCATGTTATCGATTAACCTTTTATTATTCAGCCTGATATAAGATGATTTCCTGTCTCAAAGGCGAACTCTTTTATAAATCACCGGAGAAGGTAACTCTCCTGGTGAACGGTGTCGGCTACGAAGTATTTCTGTCCTCGGCAAGCCTGGAAAACTTGGCCCAGATCGGCGAAGAAGTGTTTCTGCACACCTATACCTATGTGCGGGAGGATACTTTAACACTCTTTGGTTTTACAGATACCGATGAAAAGAATATGTTCCTGCTACTTATAAATGTCTCAGGAATTGGCCCGAAGCTGGCCCTGGCTGTTCTTTCCGGCATCGGCCCAGTGGATCTGGCACGTGCAGTGGCTACCCGGGATATAGCGAGACTGACCGGATTATCAGGGATCGGCAAAAAAACCGCCGAACGGCTCTGCCTGGATCTGAAGGATAAGGTAGGGTTGATCGCCGACGGTGAGGAAATGTTGCCTGTATCAGCTGCGGATTCCCAAGTTGAAGGCAGCAAGGAAAAGGACGTTGTTTCCGCTCTTGTCAATCTTGGCTATCCGCAAAACCGGGCCTATATTGCCCTGTCAGAGGTAAAAAGACGCCATTCTCCCGAGGCTGTAGCTGAAATGCGTGTGGAAGAGTTGATTCGAGAAACATTGAGGTCACTGGCATGATAGAAGAAGAAAGAATCGTCAGCGCCAGGGCTGAACCGGAAGACCTTGCGGTTGATATGAGTTTGCGGCCCAAGAAGCTTGGGCAGTACATCGGCCAGGAACTGGTCAAAAAAAATCTCGATATCTTCATCCGGGCGGCCAAGGGCAGAAACGAGGCGCTTGACCATGTTCTGTTCCATGGGTTTCCGGGGTTGGGCAAAACAACTCTTGCCTATATAATAGCCCATGAAATGGAATCCAACATAAAGGTGACTTCCGGCCCCGTCATAGAGCGGCAGGGGGACCTGGCGGCAATCCTGACCAGCCTGGACCAGGGAGATGTACTGTTCATTGATGAGATCCACCGTCTCAATCATGTGGTCGAGGAGATCCTGTATCCCGCCATGGAGGATTTTCAGTTGGACCTGGTGATAGGGCAGGGACCGGGGGCGCGGTCTGTAAAAATGGATCTGCCCCGGTTTACGCTTGTGGGAGCTACCACGCGCACCGGCCTTCTCACACCCCCACTGCGTGACAGGTTCGGGGTAATGCTGCGCCTTGACTTTTATTCAGCCGATGAGCTGGTCCAGATTGTCAAGCGGTCTGCAAAGATTCTCGGGTTAAAGGTTGATGCTGCCGGCGCCAAAGAGTTGGGGCGGCGGTCACGGGGAACGCCGCGTATTGCCAACAGGCTGCTGCGGCGGGTCCGTGACTTTGCCGAGGTGGGCGGTCATTCTGTCATTACCGCCGAAGTTGCCGATAATGCCCTGGAAATGCTGGCCGTTGACAAGAAAGGACTTGATGAAATGGACCGGCGTATTCTTCTGACCATCATTGATAAGTTTGCCGGCGGGCCGATTGGTATTGAAACATTGGCAACCGCAGTAAGTGAAGAGAAAAGCACCCTGGAAGATGTTTACGAGCCGTTTCTGATCCAATCCGGATTTCTGACCCGGACACCCAGGGGCAGAGTGGCCACTTCCCTGAGCTATGAACATTTTGGCCGGCCTTACAATAAGAAGGAAGAGCAGCCCGGGCTTTTTTAATATTTTGTAAATGGTTCCGTTCCCGGGATAATGGCTGGAGACACCCGGCTTGAAATTTTTTCTATAGAGGCGGCTGGTGGCTGGAATTTGACTAACGCAAATGGGTAATTGTATGGTGATGCAATGAATAGTAAATTGACAATCCCGGATATTGCGGCGATGAAAAAAAACGGTGAAAAGATTTCCATGCTCACCGCCTATGACACCAGTTTTGCCGCCATGATTGACGCAGCCGGTATTGATATTGTTCTTGTCGGTGATTCTCTTGGGATGGTCCTTCTGGGCTATAACTCGACCATACCGGTGACCATGGCGGAGATGCTGCATCACTGCCGGGCTGCCGGCAAAGGTGTTAAACGGGCCCTTCTTGTAGGTGATATGCCGTTTATGTCCTACCAGGTTTCGGCGGGCGAGTCCATAACCAATGCGGGACGTTTTCTGAAGGAAGCAGGATGTGACGCAGTAAAGCTTGAAGGCGGCACCGAGGTCTGTGATACGGTCAAGGCGATTGTCGGGGCGGGAATTCCCGTTATGGGACATATCGGCTTGACGCCGCAGACGGCTTCACAGCTTGGCGGCTATAAGGTGCAGGGAAAAGATGCTGATTCAGCCCGGCGCCTGTTGCAGTCAGCCAGAGACCTTGAGGCTGCTGGCGCTTTTTCAGTCGTGCTGGAATGCATACCCGCACAAGTCTCAGAAGCAATTACCGCAACTGTTTCCATCCCGACCATCGGCATCGGCGCCGGCAAACACTGTGACGGCCAGGTGCTGGTAACCCATGACATGATAGGCATGTTTGAAAAATTCAGACCATCTTTTGTCAAACAGTATATAAATCTGGCTCCCCAAATAAAGGAAGCGGTTGCCTCTTATAACAGGGAAGTCAAAGAGGGAAGTTTTCCGGACGGCAAACAAAGTTTCAACATGCAGCTTGATGTCCAAAGCCTGCTTGAAAAATAAAAAGATTGTGTCCTAAACAGCAGACCGGCAATCAAAACTATGAAAACAATAGAGAGTGCCGAAATAACGGCAGCGGTAAAAGAACTGGCCATTAGCGCCTCCTGTGACCTTGAACCGGACATCCTGGAGAAGCTGCTTGCAGCAAGGGACCGTGAAAAATCACCACTG
>JAWVYE010000006.1:0-14759 GCA_033722905.1 Desulfobulbales bacterium | reverse complement strand
GTGTTGTTGCGGAATCAACGAAAATTACCACGCAAGTCTGAGGATATTTCCCAATGGGTCAATTTTGGCAATTTTGACCATCACCGTATCGCCGGCGGTAACCTTGAATGCCTGGTTGGGGGGCAGGTCAGCATCGAGGAGAAATTCTTCCATGAAAACATGGACACGCTTGGGGCCGCTGTTTATGACAAGGGCCGGGAGCCGTTCCCCCCTTTTCTGCTGCAGATATTTCAGGACCCAGTAGCGTTGCCGAAGGTACTTGACTTGATTTACTTTTTCCAGGGCAGTCAAAATAATGGCAGCAAAATGCTTCATGTCTTTATTGCTGAAAAAAACTCCCTTGCCGTTTAACAGGTTATTGATCTGCAGTTGCATGATCAGATCAAGCAATCGCCGTATCGGTGAAGTTACAGTGGTGTATAGTGGTGCACCGACACCGCTGTGGCTTTTGGGAACGGTCGAAAGTGACATGGGAGAGAGACGTTTACGCTGCTGGAGAACTTTAATGATATCTTTTTCAAAGCCGTCGATCAGGCGCTGGCGTGGTTCCGGCTGGGACCTGAAAAGTCCCGGCACCTCGCGGTCGGCAAGGAATTGAGCCCCAAGCGTATTAGCAAGAATCATGAATTCTGCAACAAGTATTCTGCTTGGCGTATCAACAGGCGACCTTGTGATTTCCAGACTGTCATCCGCCTTGAAACTGATATGCAGATCGGGGATGGGGAGAAGCAAAGCTCCTCTGTTAACCCGCCTTTGCCGCAACAATACACTCAGTGCCGCCAATGCTGCCAACTCCCTGTCCTCTTTGATGAGTTTATCAACCGCCGGGTAGGTTAACTGCCGCTTAACTGAAACGATACTGGAAACGACTTCAAATTTGAGAACCTCGGCTGTGGGGGAGAGCAGGACTAAAAAACTGAGGGCAGGACGATCCTGGCCCTTGCGGAGGCTGAATTTCTCCTCTGACAGAATTGGCGGCAGCATGGGAAGCTGCTTTTCGTGGAAATAGATGGACGTCACACGTGTCAGGGCTTCCGCAAAAAGGGCGCTTCCCTGTTTAATATAAAGCCCTACATCCGAGATATGGATGCCGACGAGGTAGTTTTCACCTTTCATTTCTATGTGCAGGCCGTCATCAAAATCCCGGGTATCAGGACCGTCAATGGTCATTACAGAGAGGTCCCTGAGGTCCTTTCTGCCTGCAGCAACCATATCTGCCCCGTGCAAGACTTTTATCCCCTCGGCCTCTGCAAGAGCGGCTTCCGAAAATGATGTCGGTATATCCTTTCTGAGCAGGGGGATGTTTTGGTTTTTATCCCAGACACCTGCCTTAACCAACAGGTGAAAGATGTCATGCGGGCCATTCAGTTGGGTATTTTTTACCAGTTTACGTGCCAGATCAAAGCCCGGTGCTTCCTTGCCGAAAAGATAATAATCGGCAAGGAGTTGCAGGATGGTATCCCTGTCCGGCCAATCCTGCGGCGAATCATCGTTTTGCCGGAGATGGCTCAAGAACAGGGTATTCCTGGCAATGAAATTTTCTTCTTCCTTTTCTTTATCCCGGTTCAGTTTGAGTTGCGCAACGGTCTCAGGTGAATGGACATGAATAGTGCCGGATTTGTACTTGAAGTAGATCTGTTTGGAGATCACTGACCGTATGAAAGCTGCGCACTGGTCATCCGTGGGATTATCCCCCCAAAAAAGGCCTGCAAGAAAATTGACGCTGAATGTTTTTTCCGGGTTTTCAGAAACAACCTCCCAGATCTCTACCAGGTTGGTGGCCTGCGCCAGTTCTGCCCTTTGCTGAGATGTTTTTTTCAGAATCGACACGATCTCTTCTCTGGCAGATCCCGGTGCAGCCTGCTTGGCGGTCCAGTGGATTATCCTGTTTTGCGGCAGATTGATTTCCCGGTTACTCTGGTTGAGTAGACGCAGGCGGCTGCCTTTGTCTTCACAGACATAGGCACAGATGAATTTGCCGTTTTCCAGATATTCGACTATCCTGCCATCTAATGTCATATATGCAACTCTTTTCCTGGAGACCTGAACAGAAGGTAATATGAAACCGGGGTCATCTAAAATGACCGCACCGATTACCATGTATTTTTGATTTCGTAAAGCTATGAAAGATTACTGGGAATTGATTTATAGTTAATTAATACGTGAAATGAAATTAAATTCATACCCTTTTTCATTTTTATGATAAATAGACGGCTGTTCCAATGGCAGACAACATGCGGTGAAAAACAATATATCTGAAGGTTTTACGGGTACGGATGACCCAGGGGCCTTGATTTTATAATATTACCGGAAATGCAAAAGGACACATTCAAATCAGGCATGGTAGCAATTGTCGGCCCGCCCAATGCAGGTAAATCAACATTGCTGAATGTTTTACTGGGGCAGAAGATTTCCATTGTAACCCCCAAACCCCAGACAACCAGGAATCGTATCATTGGCATTCTGAATGGCCCGGCCTATCAGATAGTTATGCTTGATACACCCGGCCTGCATAAGTCAAGGAAACCGCTTAATCTGGAAATGGTGAAAATAGCGGTTTCATCCCTTGCCGAAGTCGATGTGATCCTGTTCCTGATCGATGTTTCCCTGCCCCTACCGGAAAAGCAGGTGCGGGCTGTGGAATATCTTGAGTCCACAGCAGTACCGGCAATACTGGTTTTGAACAAGATCGATCTCCTGGATAAGAAGCAGATACTGCCTTTGATAGACGCCTACCGCAATATGTATCCCTTTGCCGCCATTATTCCGGTTTCAGCCCTTTTGAACAGCGGTACAGACATATTGCTGCAAAAAATCCTGGGCCTTTTACCCGCCGGTCCCAGGTTTTACCCGGAGGATATTCCGACGGATGCAACCGAGCGCTTTATTGTGGGAGAGATTATCAGGGAGAAGATATTTCTCCTTACCGGGCAGGAAATACCGTATGCAACTGCAGTTGTTATAGACAGCTTTCAGGAGGACGAAAAAAAGTCTCTCGTGACAATCCATGCCACAATAATTGTCGAGAAATCTTCACAAAAAGCCATAATTATAGGTAAAAAAGGTTCAAAGCTTAAAGAGATCGGCAAATACTCCCGTCACGATATAGAGAAACTCCTGGCTCAGCGCGTTCTCTTGAAACTTTGGGTGAAGGTCCACAAAAACTGGACCAGCGATATGCGGTTCCTCCGTGAATTGGGATTTTAAGCAGAGGATGGCAGACAGCGGCGTGAGCGGGACGTTACCTGAGATTTACCTGGTGTCAGTCTGGTCTGGCCTCTGCTCTGATGTTAAGGCTTTTGAGGACAAGCAGGGCGGTTTTGAGCTGATAATCGTCCTTCAGCTTTTCGTTTGAATTTTCATCAACGGTCACCCCGGCAGAAATCAAATTGCTTTCTTCAATGGTGGGAGGCAGCGGTTTTTCATCAACCGGTTTCAGGTTGCCGCCATTCTCAAGATGGTGCCGCAAGTCTTTTTCCCGGAAAAACTCAATCTGCCCTTCAGAGTCCTCATCCTTGCTGGTAGCAGTTTTAGGCACGAGAACATCAGGGGTAATGCCGGTGGCCTGGATGGAAGTTCCGTTTGGGGTATAGTACCGTGCAGTAGTCAGCCGCAGACCGGCACCGTCCGACATGGGGATTATGGTTTGCACGGAACCCTTACCAAAGGATTGGGTGCCGAGGATAAATGCCCTTTTATGATCCTGCAGGGCCCCGGCCACGATTTCAGAGGCTGAGGCGGTACCGCTGTTGATTAAAATGACAATGGTGAAATTGTACTCCGGTCCGCCCCGGTGCGCTGAAAATTCAAGATTCTGGTCTTTCAGGCGTCCTTTGGTGGAAACAATGATACCCTCGTCAAGGAAGAGGTCCACAACCTTTACGGAAGAATCAAGCAGCCCGCCCGGATTATTGCGCAGGTCAAGCACCAGGCCTTTAAGCGTACCTTCACCAAGCAAATCTTCAAGGTTCTTTTGCAGATCCTTGGCAGTGTTTCTCTGGAAATTGGTAATCCTGATATAACCGTACCCGGGCTCCAGAACACTGGATCGCACTGAGTAAATAGGTATCACATCCCTGACAATGGTAAAATCCTTCAGCTCCCCCCAGCCTTCGCGATAAACTGAAATGGTCACTTCAGTACCTTTTGGGCCCCGCAGTTTTTTTACAGCCTCGATCAACGACATATCCTTGGTTGAGACACCCTCAATCTTGATGATCGTGTCTCCGGCCTCGATACCTGCTGCAAAGGCCGGCGTGCCCTCAATGGGGGAAACCACGGTGAGCACGTCATCCTTGGTGGAAATTTCTATGCCTATGCCGCTGAAACTGCCCTTGGTTTCCACCTGAAGTTCTTTAAAATCATCAGGTTTCAGGAACGACGAGTGGGGATCAAGGCTGGTAAGCATGCCTTTTATTGCACCTTCCAGGGTTTCCTGGGGATCAACATCATCAACGTAATTCTGCTGGACAATGCTGAGAATATTCGAGAATATCTCCAGATTTTTATAGGTTTCCTGCATATCATCCGTTGAACCATAGGCCTGCAGGTGACCGACAAAAAACAGCGGTACAACAATCAGGGAAAAGCGGAGTACTTTTATAAAATTATTCATAATCTTCCTGTCTGTAGGGCAATATTAAATTGAGGCACTTTCAGGTATTTCTCGGCTGGAAGAAATATGCACTGCAATGAAGACTCAATAATGTGTTATGCAAAATACCAAATTTTATCATACTGTCCAATTACAAACAATATAATAATAAGTTGGCGAATGTCCAACATTCAACGGCAGTGAAAAATTATTTTCCCTGCAGGCTGTCCTGTCGTTTACAGGCAGAATAATTACAGCGGGATGAAACAGACACCTTGACAACAAGCCAGGCGATTGGGCAGGCCTTGTTGGAGATGGGTAAATATATCAATTATGGCCGAATAGCGGGTTTCTCAATTTGTATCTTCCACCGGCAGGGCATTCTTTTTCAGCCATGCTAAAGGGTCCTCCTGCTTGGATCCCTTGCGTATTTCAAAGTGCAGCCCTGCACCGTATAAAGGATCGTCATCCCCGGTAATACCGACTACTTCACCTGTTGCAACCTTTGTCCCTTCCTTTTTGTAAAATTCCGCCGCCCTGGATATGAGCGAAAAATATTGCTGGCCATGATCGATTATCAAAAGGTTCCCGTAACCGCGTAAATAGCCTGAATGGATGACTTTGCCTTCATACACGGCTTTAATGTCAACATTTTTTTCGACCCTGATGTCTATCCCGCCGGATATTGTCGAAGAATCGAATTTACCCTTGATTTTTTGTTTGAATGTAATGATGACCGTGCCCTTGACAGGCGGCTCGAGCTTACCTTTCAGAGCGGGGAAGCCTTCTGGGGTGCTGTCTGTATCCTGGGTCGCTTTTTTCTTGTTTTTCGCTTGGGTTTTTGCTGAGGCTTTCGCAGGGGCCGGCTTGGGTTCAGCGGCTTTCTGCAGTCTTTGCAGGGTAGCGGCCAGGTCAGCCGCAGCTTCTTCAATCTCCAGAACAGCCATCTCATAGAGGTGCTGCTCGGTGTTGACCTGTTTGAGTAGAATGTTCTTTTCCTCGCGGATCCGGCTCAAGCGGTTCTCTTTTTCCTGGACCTCATCCGCCAGTTTCATGAGGCGTAATTTTTCCCGGGCATGTTCCTCCCTGGCCCGATTCGATTCTTTGAGCTGTGTAAGGTCTTGCTGGATAATTGTGTGGTCATACTGCACCATGCGGCCGAAATATTCCTGGAAATCGAGAATTTTCGGGAGTGATTCGGAAGAAAATACGACATCCATCACACCGACCGACCCCATGCGGTAATAAGCGGCCAGCCTGTTTTTGACATGCACCTGATGCGCCCTTTTTTCAGCAAGGACCTGTTTTAAATATTCCTGTTTGTCAGCTAAAAGTAATTCCTGCTTTTCCGAATCCGCCCGCAGAGTTGAGAGCATGTTTTTCTGAAGCTGCAGGTCGTTCTCAATTTTTTCCAGCTCTCCCAGCAGGTTCCGTTCCTTCTTTTTTGAATCAAGTATTTTAATTTTATGATCAATTATGCCTTCCTGCAGTTTTCTGATACTGGCATTTTTTTCAATAATACTCTGCTGTTGTTTTTTGGTGAGTTTATTGCGCTGAGATTCCTTGGCGGACGCGACAGCAGCGTTACCCCACGGTCCGGGCAAGACTGAGCCTGCAACAATGCAGACAGAGATTGCAGCAACCAGCAAAATCCGCAGCGGCCGGACGGTGCCGCTTGAAAATATGTTGCGAAGGGTTTTCATGTTAAATGCGCATGAATTTTCGCATTGACGTATAACTGCCTGCAATACAGAGAAAAATACTGGAGGCAACGATTATGCCGATTATTGTTTTTGAGAAGAAAGTGAAATCAACAAGTTGCAGTATGCCCGGTCCTGTGAAACGCAACTGGATCCAGCGGTATAAAAAAAACAGGGCCAGCAGGCCGAGGGAAGAACCGAACACCCCCTGGAGAAAACCCTCTATCAGAAACGGGGTGCGGATATAGTTGTTGGTGGCACCCAAAAGCCGCAATATTTCCAGTTCCGCCTGCCTGGCCACGACCGCCAGACGAATTGTATAGGCAACCATGAAGGTGTTGGTCATGATAAGAAGAATGCCGCTCAAGAGAACGATGATCTGTAAAAGCTTTGTAAAATAGTTGAAGCGCTCAACCCATTCCTGGCCATACTGAACTTTGATGGCCCCCGGCAGGGTGGATAAATATTCTGAAAAGCGTTTGATTTGAGCCAGGGTGCTGAGGTCTTTCTTGGGATACACTTCAATTGAGGGGGGCAGAAATGACGGGTCCAGGTCGTCAAGGACATCGACATTATCACCCAGTTGCTCGGCAAGACGTTTATAGGCATCATCCCTTGAAATGAATTTAATCGCTTCAACCGGGCTGAAGTTTGTTATCTTGCGCACCAGCTGATCCTGCATTTCCAGGACCGGTTCATCATCAAGATATATGGTGAGCCGCAGGTCGTCACCGAGTTTTTCACTTGTCTTTATCATGTTGGTATAGATCAGGAAGAAAAAGGAAAATATCAGGACAGACAGAGTTACTGTGATCAGGGTCATGAACTGCGTCGGCCAGGTTTTCTGCAGATTCCGGCTTGTCTGAACGAATATGGTGCTGAAAAATTTCATGGTTTTTTGTTCATTGCTGAGATTGTTCTTTATTCCTGGTCTATAAAGCGGCCGCTGTGCAATTCAAGGACCCGATGTTCGGAATCCCTGTAAATATCCTTGTCATGTGTGGCAATGATAATGGTGGTGCCGGTGTTACTGCATTCAGCAAATAACTCCATGACAAGTTTTGTGGTCTTGGAATCCAGATTGCCTGTCGGTTCGTCGGCGAGGATGAGTGTCGGCGCATTGGCCACCGAGCGGGCAATGGCAACCCGCTGCTGTTCTCCCCGGGAGAGCCTTCCGGCAAGGGCATCATGCTTATGCTCCAGTCTGAGTTTCTGCAGCAGTTCTATTACCCTTTTCTTGATGGCCCTTATATTGTGGTATGCCACCTCCATGGCCATGGCGATATTCTGGGCCACAGTTCTATCAGGTAAGAGCTTGAAATCCTGGTAGGCCATACCTATCTTCTGCCGGAGCCTTGGTATTTCGTTGCCCCTTATGCGGTTCAGATCCTTGCCGGCCACCTCCACCAATCCCTTGTTCGGATGTTCAATGCCGCATATCAGTTTCAACAGGGTGGTTTTGCCGGCACCGCTCATGCCGGTGAGAAAAAGCATTTCACCGTAGGATACCGATAGTGAAATGTCCTCAAGCGCCACGACATCGGGGGGGTATATTTTAGTAGCCCTGACTATCTCTACTATTGATTTATTGGCTGGTTTAGTATCCATAGAATTAAAGAAGGGAAAAGAGAATTTACAATAGAGGGTCTAAACGGGGTTTAGCATACTTTCAACCTGCTGGAAAAATTCTTTTAGCTTTCAGTACGTTATATCAGTACCGTATAAATTTTTTATTACGAATTCAGCTTCCTGTCAAGTCCTAACATAAAACCTATTTAATGATTTTTGAAAAAATTTCATAGGCTTGCTGCAGAACTAAAGCGTCTTCTGCAAGTTCAAGGTAGGACTTGCCGCTCAACTCCTGCTGAATAAGCTGGTCGCTGCTTGACAGGACTCCTGCCAAGGGAAGGTCCGCAGTATCGGTGGTTTCCTTGATTTTCCTCAACAGATCATCCGGTAACGGATCCGGTGTGCGGTTGACAATAAGGTACTTGTTCCTGATTTCTATTTTCAGGGGTTTGGTAAGTTCGGAAATTCTTTTGGCAGTCAGAATTCCGCGTGCTGATGGATCGGAAATAACCAGCAGAATATCTATGGTGCGCAGGTTCATCCTGCTCAAATGCTCCATGCCGGCCTCGTTGTCCACCAGGATATAGCTGTAATTGTCGGCGAGTTTGTCCATGGTCATGGCGAGGTGCTGGTTGGCGGCGCAATAACAGCCGGGCCCATCCGGCTGTCCCATTACCAGAAGATCAAACCCGCTTGCCTCAATCAGGGCCTGGTGAACCTTCATTTCCATGTACTGGTCCCTGGTTATATGAGCCGGGATGTCACCTTTCAGATCGCTGCGTATTTCACCGAGGGTGAGACCCACATCCATGTCCAGAAGTTCGTTTAAATTTGCATTTGCATCAGCGTCCACTGCCAGAATCGGGGTGAGTTTTTTGTGCAGCATGTAGTTTAAGAGCAAAGCGGAAATTGTTGTTTTCCCGGTGCCGCCTTTACCGGCCATGGCAATTACTTTGGGCATTTTTTCCTCATAATTGTAAAATTGAAGTGTTTGCAGATCCGGCTGCCGTGCCAGCCTGCACAACGGCTGATTCAGTGCCAGGCCTTTATCATCGGCCCGGCTGATTATATTAAGCACCGGTATTGTTGTCAAACTGTAAACCGGGATAATTATGCCTGTTATACAGCAGCAGGCTTCAACAGGCTTGAGCGGGAAGAAAGCCGGTAAAGGATTCCGAATTGATCGGCAGGATCACCTGAAAACCCTGAAACTTCCCTGCGCAAGGGAACTTTACCCTTGCAACTTGCTAATTACCTGGTATTTTAGCGCAACGCTTCAATAAACCTTTTACGAGTCAGAAAATTTGATCGTTGTAAGTCTCGCAGTGATTATCATGACCCATGAAAATCAGCACCTTTATAGATGCAATAACTGTTCCTGCGGCCGTAGCCGGCAGTAAATGAGCCGAACTGCACAGCGGATTATGATCAGACTCTGACTAAACTCAATATTTGCGTATTGCGTAAGGATTTGACAACTGCATGAAAAAAGGAGCAACAGCAATGGACTACCGGGCAACTCTCAATCTGCCCCAGACAAGATTCAAGATGAAGGCAAATCTATCCCAGAAGGAGCCGGAATTCCTGAAGCAATGGGAAAAAGAGGACCTGTACGGACAGGTTCAGGCCGCAACAAAAGACAGGCCGCTGTATATTCTTCATGACGGCCCGCCATACGCTAACGGCCATATTCATCTCGGTACGGCATTTAACAAGATATTGAAGGACATAATTCTCAAGTCAAAACGCATGGCAGGGTTTCATTGCCCTTATGTCCCCGGCTGGGATTGCCATGGACTGCCTATTGAGCATAACGTTGACAAGGAACTGGGTGAGAAGAAAAAGAATATCCCCATACTTTCAAAGCGTGGCGCCTGCAGGAAATATGCTGAGAAATGGATAAAGATCCAGAAGAATGAGTTCAAACGTCTCGGGGTTCTGGGTGACTGGGAAAATCCTTACCTGACAATCAACTATGAGTACGAGGCTGCAATCGCCAGAGAGTTCAACAGGTTTCTGCTTTCGGACGGAGTACTGCAGAGCAAGAAACCTGTATACTGGTGCTCTTCCTGCGGCACGGCTTTGGCTGAGGCCGAGGTGGAGTATCATGATCATGCTTCCCCCTCCATTTATGTCAAGTTCCCGCTCCTGGACGACGTTGGTGGTTTAGTGCCTGGTCTTGCCCCGCATATAAAAGAAAACACCAAAGTATATGCCCTTATCTGGACGACAACACCCTGGACTTTACCGGCTAATCTCGCCGTTGCCTTTCACCCTGACTTTACCTATGGTGCTGTTGCGGTTGGTGATGAGATCTGGATTATGGCAGAAGATCTCATTGAACAGGCATTTTCAGAGTTTGCCGGGGATGTGGCAGACAATGATTACAAGGTGCTTGTCAGGTTTTCCGCCAAAGAAATTGAGGGGATGAAGTGCAAGCATCCATTCATGGAGAGGGAATCGCTTATTATCCTGGCCAATTATGTTACCCTGGAAACCGGAACCGGTATTGTCCATACCGCACCGGGGCATGGCCGGGAAGACTACATGAGCGGCCTGCAGTATAATCTTCCTGTTCTCTCGCCTGTTGACAGTGAGGGGATATTTACCGATGAGGCCGGGCCCTACGCGGGGATGTTTATTTATGATGCCAACAGACGCATAAATGATGATCTGCAGCAGGCAGGCCTGCTGGTCAAAGAGACCGGCATCACCCACAGCTATCCCCATTGCTGGCGCTGTAAGCAGCCGGTGATTTTCAGGGCCACTGAACAGTGGTTTATCTCCATGGATAAGAACGACCTGCGGGATAAGGCCCTGGAGGAGATCAAAAAGGTTGTCTGGACACCCCATTGGGGCATGGACCGGATTTACGGCATGGTTGAAGTCCGGCCTGACTGGTGCCTGTCCCGCCAGCGTACCTGGGGGGTGCCGCTGACCGTTTTGATTTGCCAGGACTGTGGTGAGGTGCTCAAGGACAGGGGTGTGGCCGAAAAAATTGTTTCTGTTTTTGCAGAGGAAGGCGCGGATGCCTGGTTCAAATATGACGCTTCCCACTTTATTGATGAACAATGCAGTTGCGGAAACTGCGGCGGTAAAATATTTGCAAAGGAGAAAGATATTCTCGATGTCTGGTTTGATTCCGGGGTCAGTTATGCCGCCGTCCTTGAGACAAGGGAGGAATTGATGACTCCTGCCGATCTTTATCTGGAGGGCAGCGACCAGCATCGCGGCTGGTTCCAGAGCTCTCTCCTGGCTTCAGTGGGAACAAGGGGCGTGCCGCCCTACAAAGGTGTGCTTACCCACGGTTTTGTGGTCGACGGCCAGGGCAAGAAAATGTCCAAAAGTATAGGCAACGTCATCGCCCCTGAAGAGGTTATAAATAAATATGGTGCGGAAATTCTCAGGCTGTGGGTGTCAAGCGAGGATTACCGGGATGATATCAAGATTTCCGATGAGATCCTGAAGCAGTTATCCGATGCCTATAGAAAAATACGTAATACCATCCGCTACTTTTTGGGAAATCTCTATGATTTTGACCCGGCAACCGACAGTGTACCATACAGTGAAATGGAGGAGCTGGACCGCTGGGCTCTGCACCAGTTTGAACTGTTTAAGAACAGGGCGAAGAAGGCATATGCCGATTTTGAGTTTCATATTGTTTTCCACGGTCTGCATCAGTTTTGCGGCGTGACCATGAGTGCCTTCTATCTTGATATTATCAAGGACCGTCTTTATACGAGTCTTCCCGCATCACAAGAGAGAAAAGCAGCCCAAACGGTTCTCTATGATATTCTTTCCGGCCTATTATGCCTTATGGCCCCGGTGATGAGCTTCACGGCTGCTGAAGTCTGGGAGCACCTGCCCCCGGCTGGTGGTGATGAAGAACACAGCGGCAATGTATTTTTGCAGGAGTTCCCGGAGGAAAATACGGTGGCCATTGATCCTGAACTGGACACAAAATGGCAGCGTTTGCTTGAGGTGCGTTCTGAGATAACCAAAGCCCTTGAGGGAGCCAGAAGGGATAAGATAATAGGTCATCCTCTGGAGGCCAAGGTCCTGGTCAACGCTACCGGGTCTCTGGCTGAGTTTCTCCAGGATAAGTGGGAGACATTGCAGATGATTTCCATTGTCTCTGAATTGACACATACGGAATCATTGTCTGAAGAAACCTTTGTGAGTGATGTATTGCCGGAATTGCATGTTGAGATCCAGCCGGCCGCCGGCGGCAAATGTGAGAGATGTTGGCTCCGGTCGGAAACAGTCGGCGCTGCAGCCGATCATCCTGAACTGTGCCACCGCTGCGCCACAGTTGTTGAAAAACTTTAAAACAGCCGGCTGCTGAGTAAGAGCGGAATGACCTGTGCAAACCAATTTTGAATCAAGTGATATCTTGCCGGTTGGAATAGCTGTGGCAGTGGTTATTGTCGACCAGTTGACCAAAATGTGGATAATGGCCGACTTCGGGCTGCATGAGCAGAAGACAGTCATCCCCGGTTTTTTTAATCTGGTGTACGTAACCAATACCGGTGCGGCCTTCGGCATTCTGGCCGGAAGCAAAACCTGGCTGCGCCAGGCCTTTTTTATTGGGGTTTCATTTGCGGCTCTTATTGCCATTGCCATAGCGTATAGCCATCTTAAAAAACAGGGAAAAATTTTCATTTACGCTCTGGGGTTGATTGCAGGAGGTGCGGTGGGCAACCTCATTGACAGACTGCGTTTCGGCTCTGTTGTGGATTTTCTGGATTTTTACCTTGGCTCATATCACTGGCCGGCCTTTAATGTTGCCGACTCTGCCATTTCCGTCGGCGTCGGTTTGTTTCTTACAGGTACTTTGCTGCAGCATATTAAAGAGATAAGGGAGGGTTCCTGAAGTGATTGTGGTGGCCAGAAAATCAAACCGGAATGTTATTCACTTTCAATTTCAAGGAGTGCAGTAATGCGGGATAACAAAACAGCAGTACTTTTTCCCGGCCAGGGGTCACAATATCTGGGTATGGGTAAGGAGTTCATGGAAACCGATGCAGACGCAGACAAACTTATGGATCTGGCGGAGTCAATAAGTTCGGCGCCCCTGCGCAAACTCTGCCTGCAGGGGCCGATGGCAGAGCTGACTAGGGCCGTCTATCTGCAACCTGCATTGACTGCAGTAAATTTGATCTGCTGGCAGGCTGCAACAAAAGCGGGAATCCAGGCAGACTTTTTTGCCGGGCACAGCCTGGGTGAGTACAGCGCCCTCTGTGCTGCAGGCATATTGACAGTCGCCGACACTTTGAAACTTGTCAGCGTAAGGGGCAGCCTCAGCGACAGGGAAGGGAGCAGGAACCCAGGCGGTATGCAGGCCATCCTCGGCATGACCCTCAAAGAGGTGGAGGATATCATCGCTGACTTTGGCAAGGGTGACATGGTGACTGTGGCAAATCACAATACAGAAAAACAGATAGTTGTTTCTGGTTATCATGATACCCTTGCAAAGGTTGATAAAATTGTCTCTGAAAAAGGGGGCAAAGCGATTACCTTGAATGTCTCCGTTGCCAATCACAGCCCGTTGGTTGCCGGCGCAGTCCCTGATTTTGAAAAACATATGGCTGAAACTGAATTTTCCCCACCGGAAAAACCGGTCCTTTTTAACGTCACTGCTGCCGAGGAAAAAGATCCGACAGCCATTCGTGCAATAATGAGCCGGCAGATCTCCTCAAGGGTCCGCTGGTTTGAAATCATAAATACCCTCGTGGCAAAAGGGGTCACCACCTTTATAGAAGTGGGCCCCAAAACCGTGCTGAGCGGGCTGACAAAGAAGATTGTGCCAAAATCATCAGGGACCAGAATGTACCAGGTTGACTCCCCGGACAATCTGGCCGGGTGTGTTGCCGCCATCCGGAGTGAATGATTTCATCCTCTTCTCTGCAGGAAAGACAAAGAATTGGCAGACCCCGGAAAATCAGACAATTCTCCGGGGGCTGTGCCCTCTGTTCCTGGTGAGCAAAAAAATAGTGATATCGCCCTCCATTGCTTGACAAGAACCAACGTTCCAATTATGTTTTTCTGTTTTTTCAAAACCGCAGGGAGCAATGGGGAAAAATCATATATTGCTGCACCTGCAAGGCTTCCCTTCCGGCGGTGGATAAGGTTTGATAGAGCAGAGTAAGAACGGATACAGCAATTATGTTTGAAAATTTAACCGACAGACTGCAGAAAGTTTTCAGAGACCTGAGAGGCTACGGCAAACTCACCCCTGAGAATATTGATGAAGCATTGCGCCAGGTAAGGTTGGCACTGCTGGAAGCGGATGTCAACTACAGGGTGGTCAAGGAATTTATAAGCGCCATTTCTGAACGCGCGGTTGGCCAGGATGTCCTCGAAAGCCTTACCCCTGGTCAGCAGGTTATCAAGATTGTCCACCAGGAGTTGGTTGAACTTTTAGGCGGCCAGACGGAACTGCTCAAACTGGACGGCCGGCAACCTGTCGTTATCATGCTGGCAGGCCTGCAGGGCTCAGGAAAGACGACGACTGCCGCCAAGCTCGCCAAATTTTTGAAGAGCAAGGGCAGAAGCCCCTATCTGGTCCCGGCAGACGTCTACCGGCCAGCTGCCATTGAACAGTTGCAGGTTCTCGGTGAAACAATCGGGGTGGATGTCCATCCTGCAGAGTCGGGCCAGAACCCTGTAGCTATCTGCCGCAGCGCCCTGATTGCAGCAAATGAGAAGGATCTGAATACCCTGATAATAGATACGGCCGGCCGCCTGCATATTGACACGGAATTAATGGAGGAGCTGCGCCAGATAAAAGATCAGGTCGAACCGGCCGAGATACTTTTTGTGGCCGATGCCATGACAGGTCAGGATGCAGTCACGGTTGCCGAGAAATTCAAGAATGACCTTGACCTGACAGGTGT
>JAWVYE010000005.1:0-17804 GCA_033722905.1 Desulfobulbales bacterium | reverse complement strand
GTAAAATTATTACTCATTAAAAGGTATACCACCCGTGCTGAATACTCTCATTGCCAAACCGGTAGAAAACCCTGCTGCTGCAGAATTATTTAAAAAACAGCTGCAGTGGATGCTTTTTTTACGTGTGGTCTTTTTAACAATTATCTTGGGCATTAACCTGCTCCTGCAGTCAGCTGAAAAGCATGTTATCACTCCACCCTTTAACTATGTTGTCATTTTCATTGCCACTCTCTACGTCTACACAATCTGTTCCGCTCTCCTGCTGAAATTCATCAAGCGATACACCACGTTCGCTTACGGGCAGATATTTACTGATGTAATTCTCGTCTCCATCCTGATTTATTACAGCGGCGGCAGCCAGTCCATCTTCACAATCCTGTATTTTTTCCCGATCATTGCCGGCAGTTTTATCCTTTTCCGCCGAGGCGGCCTGGCTCCGGCGGCAGCAAGCACGATTGCCTATGGTTTTCTGCTTTACCTGGAATACAAAGGCTATCACCCCGTTTATTTTGATAATTTCTGGTACAGGCCTATCAATGAAATTCGTTCGGCCTTGAATTTCTTTTCTATTCACGGCTTAACTTTTTTCATCACAGCCATACTGAGCTCAATGCTTTCGGAAAGGCTGCGCCGCACGGAAAAAGAACTCATTTCGACAACCCTTAAGTATGACCAGCTGTCGGTGTTATACAAAAAGATATTCGATGATATTCCCTCGGGTATCATTACCGTCCGCAATCAGAAAAATATCGTTTCATTCAATCCGGCTGCGGAAAAAATCACCGGGTTCAACTCGGAAGAACTCATTGGGCTGGAAATAAAAAATGTTTTCCCCAATCTCAGGCTTGAATCTGATATGAATTTTCGCTCAGAAGTCGAAATCATCAGAAAAGACAGGAAAAACATCCCCATCGGCTATTCATTTGCAAAGTTGAACATGCCCGGTACAGATGATAAATATGAGGTTATAACCCTTCAGGACCTCAGTAAAACAAAAATCATGCAAAAGCAGATACGGCAGGCGGAGAAAATGGCGACCCTTGGAGAAATGGCGGCCAGCATAGCCCATGAGCTGCGCAATCCTCTGGCGGCAATATCCGTTGCTGCAGAGGTCCTCGATACAAGCGGTGATATCAAACCCCGTAACCAGGGGCTGCTCAATATAATTACCAGGGAATGCAACAGACTGCAGAACAATATTACCGACTTTCTCTCCTTTTCAAAGCCAATCCAGCCAGAAAAAGAATTCGTCCACCTGCAGCCCTTACTAGATGAAATCATTCAGGTTTTACAATATACCCAGGACTGGCCCGAAAAATGCAGAAAAGTAATTGATATACCTGAGAAAATGGACTGTTGGGCTGATCCACAGCAGCTGCATAAACTGATCCTCAACCTCCTGCACAACAGCTGCATTGCCTTGAAAAACATGGAGGGCGAAATCCGCATAAGCGCCAGAGAGGTGGAGGATGAGACAGGAGCTGAAAAAAGTGTTCTGACCATAAGCGATACCGGCCGAGGCATTTCTGATCTGATTATCGATAAGATATATGAGCCGTTTTTTACCACCAGGGAAAACGGCACGGGACTGGGGCTATCCATAGCAAAACAGATAGTCGACAGCCATGAGGGCGAAATCAATATCACCAGTACGGAAAATAAGGGCACCACAGCAGAAGTGTGGCTGCCCCTACCCTGATTTTTCCTTTTCTTTGCTTACCCCGGCACCAAGGGCCTGAAGTTTTTCCACCATATTCTCATATCCCCTTTCGAGGTGGTATATTCTTGAAATCTCCGTTTTGCCTTGTGCTGCCAGACCCGCCACAACAAGGGAGGCGCTGGCCCGCAGATCCGTTGCCATTACCCTGGCCCCGTTCAACTGCTTAATGCCCTTTACAATGGCGCTGTTGCCGTTAATCTTTATCTCCGCCCCCATCCTCTTTAATTCAGCAACATGCATAAATCTGTTTTCAAATATTGTTTCGGTGATAACGCTCAACCCTGAGGATAAAGACATAAGGGCCATAATCTGGGCCTGGAGATCGGTGGGAAATCCCGGGTAGGGCTGGGTCTTTATATCTATACTTTTAATCTTTGCCGGGCGGGAAACGACAATGGTGTGGCCCGACTCTTTGACCTTGAGGCCTGCGGCCCGCAGCTTTTCGATCAGGGCCGGGATATGCAGAGGATCACAGTGTGTCAGGGCGGCTTCGCCGCCTGCTGTGCCTACTGCAATGAGATATGTACCGGTTTCGATGCGATCCGGTATAGTTGTTATTTCAGCCGGTTTCAAACTTCCGCTTCCCTGGATGATCAGCCGGTCTGTACCCCTGCCGGAAATTTTTGCCCCCATGGAAACCAGCATGTCCACCAGGTTGGAAACTTCCGGTTCCCTGGCAGCATTTTTTATCACGGTCTCCCCTTTTGCCAATGCGGCAGCCATGAGGATATTTTCCGTTCCTGTGACAGAGGGGACATCAAAGTAAACTGTTCCCCCCTTGAGGCTTTTTTCAGCAGCGGCAGCAACATAGCCGTCTTCCAATGCAAGTTTGGCACCCATGCATTTAAAGCCCTGCAGGTGAAAATCTATGGGCCTCGCTCCAATGGCACAACCGCCCGGCAGTGAAACACGGGCTTTTCCCAGACGGGCCAGCAACGGCCCAAGGACAAGGATTGAAGCACGCATGGTCTTCACCAGGTCATAGGAGGCTTCAAAGTTGTCCAGTGAATCAGTATTAATCAGTAGCGTGCTGTTCTCCCGTTTCCATTCGGCACCAAGGGTTTCAAGCAGGGCAAGAATGGTGCGCGTGTCCCGCAGATCAGGCACGTTATGGATAACGTGCCACCCCGGCGCCAGCAGGGTCGCCGCAATCAGCGGCAGGGCTGCATTTTTTGCCCCGCTGATGCGGATCTCACCTTGCAGGGGAGTTCCTCCCTCAATGATCAATTTGTCCATAACGTCAAACTGTTGCTCCTGCTGGGATGCATTGTATCAGGAAACAGGGGGCGGAAATATTAATTTTCTTTCCTCTGCATCACGACCTTCTGGCCTGAAAAACTCTGTTTAACCCGGCATAATCACTGTAAATTTCGATGCTGCCATAGACAGATTCCTTATTGAAAATATCAATAACTTCGTGGGCCTGCTCTGCGCCGATCTCCATAAAAAACCAGGCGCCCGGCTTCAGGTATCCGGCCAATTCCGCCGCAATTTTTTTAATCTCCCGGAGACCTTTTTCTCCGCCATCGAGGGCGAGGTGCGGTTCGAAATCACCCACCTCGGGCTGCAGAAAACCGGCAGTCCTGGCAAAGGGGCCGCACAGCATTTGCCGGGCAATATAGGGAGGATTTGTTATGACTGCATCAAATTCAGCCGCTGCCGATATTGCCTTAAACCAATTGCTGTTAATGAAATTGATCGTATCAGCCACTCCATGATGTTTAGCATTTTGTTGGGCAACTTTCAATGCCCTGCATGAGCGGTCAACGGCTGTCACTTGGACGTCACCCAGTTCCAGGGCTAAGACTATGGCAATAACCCCGCTCCCGGTGCCTAAATCCAGAACTCTGAGTGTCCGGGTAGTTCTTGCTGCTGCCCGCTTCAGCTTTATCAGGGCCTTTTCAAGCAGCAACTCGGTTTCCGGCCTGGGAATAAGCACATCTTTTGAAACCATAAAAGGCAGCGACCAAAACTCCTTCTCGCCGGTTATATAGGCCAGGGGTTCAGCGGCCAGCCGTCTGGAAATCTTTTCCGCAAACAATGCCTGCTGCGCGTCATCGAGGACTTGCTCTCCTGCCAGAAGAACGTCTGTTCTCCGCATCTTGAGAACATGGGACAGCAGCAGGGAAACCTCAAGCTCAGGTTCCGGTATCCCGGCCTGTTTAAGCCGGGAAACAGCATTTTCGAAAACTGTTTTGATCCGCACGGAGTTTTGCAGGTGTTTCAATAGCAGGTTTTTATATCAGATAGTGGTGTAATTCCGGTTTGCATGGCTGAAAATTTCATGAGTCTTACTGGATCTGCTTCAGGGCTTCGGTCTGATAATGAACAATAAGCGGATTAATTATCTCATCGATATTTCCCATCATTATTGACTCTAGTTTGTAGAGTGTCAGGTTTATGCGATGGTCGCTCACTCTGCCCTGGGGATAGTTATATGTCCGAATGCGCTCACTGCGGTCTCCGGTGCCGACCTGGCTTTTTCTATCCTCGGAGATCTTGTCATGCTGATCCTGTTCCATCTTGTCTAGAAGCCGGGCCCGCAGCACCTTCAAGGCTTTCGCTTTATTCTTGTGCTGTGATTTTTCATCCTGGCAGGAGACAACCAACCCTGTCGGCAGGTGAGTGATGCGGATAGCCGATTCAGTCTTGTTGACACTCTGTCCTCCAGGACCTGATGAACGAAAAACATCTATGCGCAGATCATTGGGATCAATTTCCAGTTCCACATCCTCTGCCTCGGGCAGTACCGCCACCGTAACTGCTGAGGTATGAATTCTGCCCTGGGTCTCGGTTTCCGGCACCCTCTGGACCCTGTGCACCCCGCTCTCATACTTTAATTTGCTGTAAACCCCGGTGCCGCTGATAAGAGCAATTATTTCTTTGAAACCGCCGATGCCGATCGGGCTGCTGCTCATTACTTCAACACTCCAGCCGGCTTCATCGGCATAGCGGCTGTACATCTTGAACAGGTCCCCGACAAAAAGTGCCGCCTCATCTCCACCGGTACCGGCCCGGATTTCAAGGAGAATATTCTTCTCATCATTGGGATCCTTCGGCAGCAGCAGCAGTTTCATCTCCTGCTCAATTTCAGCGGCTTGCTGCCTGAGTACCTCTATCTCATTTCTGATCAATTCCAGCAGTTCAGGATCATCTTCTTGCTGCAGCATATCATTGCTCTCGGCAAACTCATTATTGACTTTCTCATATTTACTGCAGAGAGCCGCTAATCTCGTGACCTGTGCATGTTCCCGGGCTACTTTCTTGTATTCCCGCTGATTGGCAATTAGAGCCGGATCAGATAACTTTTCTTCCAGGCTTGCAAGTTTGGTCTCAAGTTCATCTAGTTTGGGAAACATTGCTTTCTCGACTGTTATAGTGGATTTGCCGGGGCAGTAACTCTGCCGTTATATCAAACAAAAACAGGGGACGCTCCGGCAACGGAGGTCCCCTGGTTTAAAACTGGTGCAGACGTTAAGAAGAGGCGGAATCTTTTTTCAGGTGATCAGCATATTTTTTCATGAATTTCTCAACTCTACCGGCAGAGTCAACAAGTTTCTGCTTACCTGTGAAAAAGGGGTGACAGGCTGAGCAGATCTCAACATTCATCTCCGTGTCGACCGATCCAAGCTCAATTTCATTTCCGCAGGCACACTGGGCCTTGATGTTATGGTATTCAGGATGTATATCTTTTTTCATTGCTGTTTTCCTCCGACAATTAAACTGCAGGTCAAGGCAATACCGCTTAAACCGGCAGTCTGAATATTATACTGTTTCTGCTCCCTTCAAGTAAACCCGGCTAGGACTTTTACCTGTTGGCACTCCTAAAAAAACTTCTTGGCCCAATGCAGCAATACCTTGGGACGTATAAAAACGGTAAATTATATATAATTAAAATTTTATTGCAAGCTGAAATAGCAGAATCAGGAAGTGGCAGTGACTTGAGGCGAAGGCTGGCGAGTAAAAATCCCTGCTTCTATTTATTCATGGATTGAAAGAATTCTTCATTTGTTTTTGTCGCCTTCATCTTATCGAGCAGAAACTCCATGGCATCAGCAGGATTCAAAGAAGAAAGCAGCTTGCGTAAAATCCAGACCCTGTTGAGTTCATCTTCTCCCAGGAGCAGATCTTCCTTGCGCGTGCCGGACCTGTTGATATCTATGGTTGGGTAAATCCTGCGATCCGCCATTTTCCGGTCCAGCATCAGCTCCATGTTGCCGGTGCCTTTAAACTCCTCGAAAATTACCTCATCCATCCTGCTGCCTGTTTCAACAAGGGCTGTGGCAATAATTGTGAGGCTGCCGCCCTCTTCAATATTTCTCGCCGCCCCAAAGAACCTTTTCGGTCTGTGCAGGGCTGTGGCTTCAACACCGCCGGATAGAATCCTGCCGCTTGCCGGGGTAACGGTATTATAGGCCCGGGCCAGACGGGTAATACTGTCAAGGAGGATAACAACATCTTTTTTATGCTCCACGAGACGTTTTGCTTTCTGGATAACCATTTCAGCAACCTGGATATGCCGCTGCGGCGGTTCATCGAAAGTAGAGCTCACCACCTCGGCCTTGACGTTTCGCAACATATCAGTGACCTCTTCCGGTCTCTCGTCGATCAAGAGGACAATCAAGGTTATTTCCTTATGGTTTTTTACTATGGAGTTGGCGATTTTCTGGAGCAATACCGTCTTGCCTGTCCGCGGCGGCGCAACTATCAAACCCCTTTGCCCCTTGCCTATTGGAGACATGATATTCATTATACGGGTTGAAAATTCATCCTTTTTCGCTTCCAGGTTAATTCTTTCATTGGGATGCAGGGGGGTCAGGTTTGAAAACAGGGTTTTTGCCTTGGCTTTTTCAGGTGCCTCGAAGTTAATACTTTTTACATTGAGTAAAGCGAAGTAGCGTTCATTATCCTTGGGAGACCTGACAAGGCCTTCAACCGTATCTCCGGTGCGCAAAGTCAGCCTGCGAATCTGCGAAGGAGACACATAAATGTCATCAGGGCCGGGGAGATAGTTGTAAGCCGGAGCTCTTAAAAAACCAAAGCCGTCAGGGAGTATCTCAAGCACACCCTTGCCGGTAACCATACCGTTTTTTTCGTCTTTGGCCTGTTTGGCTTTGGCCTGCAGAATTGCAAATATCAATTCCTGTTTGCGCATGCCGCTGATGCCGTCGACTTTATATTTCTGGGCAAGCTTGGTCAGTTCATTGATTTTTTTCTCTTTCAGTTCCGCTAAATCCATACATCAACTTCCTTTATTTTATTATTCTTTGGTGCAATTTCGCCTGTACATTGCACCCTGTTCACTTAATCCTTTCGCCCTTATCCGTGCATCTTCTCCATTGTAGCCGATCTTTCCGCGCAGCAGCTTACATACAGCTGTTTAGCACAACTGCTAAATGCTTTTCATCTTTTGCCTGTTTTTTCGATTAGTTAATACAAATAGGTCAATGAGGTCTCGTTAAGTTAATCACAACTGTTTCTTTGCAAAAACAGGGTCCAGCTCTTTTTTATAATGGGAAATTGCATGTATTATTCGAAAGATTTATGAAGGGATGTCTCTAGCTGTATTATAGAGTTTTTGATTTTTGCTCTCTTCCAGGACAACTGTCCGTTCTTAAAAGGCGGGGATAAGTAGACACTTCACTAGGTATACTATATCATACTTTTCATCACTTTTTACTGTCAAGCTTTTTTTCTTTATCCTGGCCATTATTTTTTATTATATCCGCCAGATGCATCACCTGATTAGTGGTATCCGGAAGCATGCCGCTATTATCAATGACATAATTGCCCCGCATCACTTTTTCGGACAGGGAAAGCTGACTTGCCAGCTCAGTGACAGCCACACTCCTTGCCACTCCATCACGGTACATCAGGCGTCGGATACAGGTTTCATTATCAGCATAGACAACAACTACAGCATCAAAGAGATTTTCCCATTCCACCTCAAAGAGGAGCGGCACCTCAACCAGCACCCTGGAATCCTCTGATGCCCCGATAATGCCGGCCATCTGGGCAACGATTGTTCTTTTGACCAGGGGATGGATCAGTTCATTTACCTGCAGCCTGATCTTATCATCAGCAAAGAGGCTCTGGCGTAAAAGGGGCCTGTCAATATAACCATTTCCGGTGAGATACCGGGAACCGAAAACCCGCTTGATTGCCTGCCAGCCTTCTTTTTGGGGTTCCAGCAGGTCACGGCAGATTTCATCGGCATCAATATGTGTACAGTGCAGAGTCGCGGCCAACATTTCAGCCACCCGGCTCTTACCGGATGCAATGCCGCCTGTCAGGCCAATTTTTCTGATCACTGCGCGCCCCTCGTATGCTGTTTATTTTTCCAACAGGAACCGGCCGGCGTTACTGAAGCTGCGCCTGCTCCCTGAGTTTTTCAAGAACAGCCTCTATATCTGGCCACAGAGGTGCTGTAAACTTTAACGCCTGCCCTGTCACCGGGTGGACAAAGGAGAGGGAATAGGCGTGCAGGCAGTGGCGCTTGATACCCAGGGAATCACTTATCTGTTTCTGCTGCCTGCCTCCATAAAGCGCATCTCCAGCCACAGGGTGTCCCAGGTGAGCCATATGCACCCGTATCTGGTGAGTTCGCCCCGTCTCGGGCCGTACTTCCAGATATGTCAGTGGCGCTGCGAATTCCGCCAGTGTATCCCAGCAGCTGACAGCATCCCTGCCGCCATAGCGGAGAACAGCCATTTTTTTTCTATTGCTCCGGTGTCTGCCGATTGCCTTTGCGATACACCCGGAGCGTGTTTCAGGCCGGCCGACAACTATGGCATGATATACCTTCTGCACCTGCCGCATCTTGAAAAGCTCTGTCAGGCCCTGGTGGGATTTATCACTCTTGGCAATTACCATTACCCCGGAAGTATCTTTATCGAGGCGATGGACAATGCCGGGGCGCTCCACGCCGCTGATACCCGAAAGGTCCCCGCAGTGGGCAAGAAGGCCGTGGACCAGTGTTCCCTTTTTATGGCCCGCGGCCGGATGCACTACTACTCCCGGCGGCTTGGCGATTATCAGCAGATCCTCATCCTCGTAGAGAACCCCGAAATCGACTTTCTCCGGTTTGATCTCAAGCGGTGCGGGTGCCGGAAGATTTACCTCAACAGTATCACCGCTTTTAAGGCGGCTGCCAGCCTTGCACCCTGAACCGTTAACACGAATATACCCATTACGGATAAGGTTGCTAAGCCTGCTGCGGCTGATGTCAGGGACCATTCCGACAAGATAATGGTCAAGCCTCTGCCCCTCTCTTTCACTGGGAACAACAAGCTTGATAAATTTCCCGTTTAGCAAATCGTTTTTCGCTGCGTAATCAGTTGCCGCCATACCTGCAAAAGCAAGACCTTGGATTTATCCGCAAAACTCTTTAAACCCCAATGGATGTAACATCACAATTACATTTCAAAAGAATACATGGAAGTCTTTCATGTATTTAGGTTTTTCATTTATTATCAGGCAATCCGGGCCGGGGATTTCTGCCGGGAGGTTGAACAGGTAATTTTTCGTTAGGATATTTTTGCCGGTAAATTCCGGCAATCCGTTATGTTGATACAGACAAGCGGATTGCCGGAAACCTGTTAGCTTTTATTTTGTTTTGCTGTCAAAACTGACATTATTTGAAGGGCAGTAAAGCTGAATTTACACTTGCAGATTTATTTACTAATCAGGAGAAAATCAGTTCAATCTTCTCTTCCACCTGGCATTCTTCAGTTTCATTGGCAATGGATAACTCTTTTACCAGCAGGCTTTTGGCTGTATCCATCATCTTTCTTTCACCGTATGATAAATCCTTATCCTCTTGAAGCAGGTAAAGGTCGCGTAATACGGCGGCGACTTCAAATACCGATCCGGTTTTAATTTTTTCCATGTATTCACGGTAGCGGCGATTCCAGGTCTGCGTTCCTATTTCAACATCCTTTTCCTGCAAAATCTCGAAGACATCACTTACCTCTTTAGGGGAAATTATGCTGCGCAGGCCCACGTTTTTACTTGTAGCCGTCGGGATCATGATCACCATGTTATTCTTCAATATCTTCATGACATAAAAAGATTGTTCATTTTCACCGATCCTTCTGTGCTCAATTGATTCGATCACACCTACGCCATGAGCCGGATATACTGCCATTTGTCCTACATCAAACACAATTGCTCTCCTTAATGTCAAAATTATATTATTTTACCTTTGCAGGCCTTACAAAACAGCTAGTGCATCAGGTTTTCCTGTTGCGCTTTTTAAAACAAAGAATCCATTCTATAACATATAATTCAAAAAAACTCAAAGTTTGGTTTTAAATATTTCGCTATACGCAATCTCCGCCCACCATTTTGAGGACGACTTTTTTATTCCTTCCGGTTAATAACAGTCATGGCAGCCGTAATATCCTGCTGCAAAAGAATCCTGATACCCTCGGACAGAATCCCCATTTTATTTTCGACTGTCTCCTTTTGCGCCGCATCGAACTTAGCCAGCACATACTTCTCCGGCAGCACAGGAGATAAAGGACGGCCGATGCCGAACTTGATCCTGGGAAATTCCTTTGTATGCAGGTGTTCAATAATGGACCGGATTCCCTTGTGCCCCCCATCTCCGCCACCTGAAACAATCTTAAGGCGGCCGAACTCCATATCCAGGTCATCATGGATAATGATGATATTTTCCGGTTGAATCTTGTAATAATGTGCAGCCTGCGCTACAGCCGTACCACTTGAATTCATAAAGGTCTGCGGTTTGAGCAGGACAACGGATTCCTGCCACAATACATCTTTTGCAACCCGGGCCTGCCACTTTGAATCCGAAAAAGTCAGATTATTCTGCCCGGCCAGATAATCCAGCGCCATAAAGCCGACATTATGCCTTGTCCCGGCATACTGCCTGCCGGGATTGCCCAGCCCCACGATCAAGTACATAAAAGCCTTCTACATCTTTGTTGATTATTGAAAAGCATCCAGACTGCCCGGCTGCAAAACAAAAAAGGCCGGGAAAGAGATCTGCTTTTTCCCGGCCCATTATATTTCTCTCGAGAGCAATTTCTGAGCGGTTACTCCTCTGAAGAGGCAGCCGGCTCCTCAGTCTTGGCCTCAGCCTCAGCAGGTGCCTCAGCACCCTCTTCAGCCTCAACACCTTCCTCTTCTTCTTCAACTTCTTCCTCTACTTCCGCCATGGGTGCTACAATGGAAACACAGACCCTGCCCATATCTTCCTCCAAAGTCACTCCCTCAGGTATCTCCAGGTCAGCACAGGTGATACCCTGACTTGTCAATTCAAGCGGCGTGACATCCACATTTATCTCATCAGGGATTGCCAGGGGCAGCCCTTTAATCTTCACGGTATGAGCCATAATATTCAATATACCCCCCATATCGACCCCTTTTGCCGTGCCGGTATATAAAACTGCGACATCCAGAACAATTTCCTTATCCATATCGATCTCGAAAAAATCCACATGCAGAATTGTGTCTGTAACCGGGTCTGTCTGAATATCCTTGATAAGCACATGGTGCTTTTTCTTACCCTTTTCGCCTTCTATTTCCAGATTTATGACAACATTATGACCATGCAGTTGCAGAAGATCCCTGGTCAAAGTTTTTGCATCCATGGCAAGGGCTACGGGTTCGGCTTTCTTGCCGTACATAATAACCGGCGCATACCCGCTCTGCCTCAAACGATGCGCCGCTCCTTTACCGAAATCCTGCCGAATTTCGGCAGTCATATCCTGCTGTATCATTTCTGTTTCCTCCTACAAAAATATGACCAGAAGCACATGTGAAATATCCTTCTGATCCCTGGTCTCCAAGTCAAATATTATTATATGTTACCAACCGGTTTTGTTTCTTCCTTTATCCCAATGTCTATACAAAAAGAGAGCTCACCGAGTCTTCGGAATGGATGCGGCGGATTGCTTCTCCAAGAAGATGTGAGACAGAAAGCACTTTTATCTTGTCACAATCCCTGGCTTTACCCCGCAAGGGAATACTGTTTGTTATTACCAGCGACTTGATAACCGAGGCTTCAAGACGATCTATAGCCGGCCCCGAAAGCACGCCATGTGAACAGCAGGCATGCACCTCAACCGCACCTGCCTCCTTCAACATTGCCGCAGCATTACAAAGGGTCCCTGCTGTATCAACCATATCATCGAGCAGCACCGCTATCTTCCCCTTGACATCACCGATGACATTCAAGGCTTTTGACTCATTGGGACGATCACGGCGTTTATCAATAATTGCCAGGTCGGCCTTTAAGCGCTTGGCAAAAGCCCTGGTTCTTTCCACGCCGCCTGCATCAGGGGAGACCATGACAACATTAGCAAAATTAGCGTTTATGTATTCAAGCAGGACAGGAGCTGCGTACAAATGATCCACGGGGATATTGAAAAATCCCTGTATCTGTCCGGCATGCAGGTCCATGGCTAATACCCGGCGCACACCGACTACCATCAACATTTCAGCCACGACCTTTGCCGTTATCGGCACCCGCGGCGCCACCTTTCTATCCTGCCTGGCATATCCATAGTAGGGCAGAACCGCGGTTATTCTCCTGGCGGAAGCCCGCCTAAGTGCATCAACCATGATGACCAGTTCCATCAAGTGATCGTTGACAGGAGGACAGGTGGGTTGGATGACGAAAACGTCGGCGCCGCGGACATTTTCCCCGATTTCGACAAATATCTCACCGTCGCTGAAACGTCTTACCTCAACCTTTGATAAGGACATCTTGAGATAAGTACAAATTTCTTCCGCCAGTTCCTGGTTGGCATTCCCGGAAAATACCTTGATAATGTTAGGCATGATACTCTTTGTTTTGTTTAATTTTAATCACTGCCACCGATTAATTATTACCCCTGCGCAAACGGCAGTTTATTTCTGGCTGGGGCGGGAGGATTCGAACCTCCGAATGCAGGAACCAAAATCCTGTGTCTTACCGCTTGACGACGCCCCAATTGCTAAATTATTAAAAGCCGAAGTCATTTAAGAACAAACCCGGCTCAGGTCCTTAGTATATGGAACGATTTTTAAAGATAAAAAATAATTATATATATTTAGTGAAAGACAATCAAGGAATATACGGCCTGACAAGAAACACGCTATCCCCATATGCTTTTTGATACTGCAAATAACTTTTCTGAGCGTCTTTCTTTTCAGTAAATAAACCAAACACGGTCGGGCCGCTGCCGCTCATAAGAGCCGCCACAGCACCAGCACGCTTCAAGTCCTTCTTTATAGCTCCTATCTCCGGATAATGCTTGATGGTAACCTCTTCGAGATCATTGCCGAGTTCTGCAATCAGTCCGGGGAGAGCATGAGCAATATTTACGGGCATATCACGGTCCCGCGCTAAGATATATGGATTGGCATAGGATGTCAACGGGAAATTCTCATAGACCCACTTTGTCGAAACCGCAAATCCAGGATTAACGAGGACAATCCAGTATGCCGTGATGGCGGCAAATTCCTGCAGACACTCACCTATGGAGGTGGCTATCGCGCCACTGCAGTTCTCTACAAAAAAAGGGACATCAGCCCCCAGCTGCAAGCCGATATCCTTTAATTGTTCCAGCCCCAAACCGGCCCCGAAAAGCCTGTTCAAGCCATGCAGGACTGCTGCTGCATCACTGCTGCCCCCACCCAGGCCTGCGGCAACAGGTATTTTTTTTTCCAGGACGATGCGTATACCCTGTTTTATTCCGCTGGCGGCAAAAAAATGCCCGGCAGCTTTATAAACAAGATTCTCTTCGCCGTCAGGCACCCTGCCGCCCGGGCAGGATACCGCAATGGACTCCTCCTGCCTGGCCAGATACAGAGTATCAAAAAGCGTGACCTTCTGCAGCGCACTCTCGATTTCATGATAACCGTCAGGGCGACGCTGCAGCACTTTCAGAAAGAGATTGATCTTGGCTGGGGCCTTCAGGGTAAGGCGGGAATTTTCTCTTGTCGGTCTGGCTTCTTTCACAGCATGAGCCTGAACATGTCTCACGGCCCGGCAGATAAAGGCGAATTACTTATTCTTTTCAGCCTTTTCCACATAGCGCATTTTCAAATCATAGAGGACATGCTTCATAAGATCCTGTTCCTCATCGCTGAGATTGCCTTTGGTTTTATCCTCAAGAAGTTGAAGCGTGTCAATGGTATGCTTGGCCAGTACGAGGTCCTGGTCCTTTTTTGCGGTAACAGGGTCACTGATTTCACCAAGGTGGAAAAGGGCCGAGGTGTTCAGTGACATGATAAAGGCCGTAAATGTAACTTCCGGCATAACACACTTGCCATCCCTTCTGACCTGGCCTTCAGGACACTTGTTGCACTCTTCGTTATTTTCCATACAGTTCACCTCGGTTTAATTATCCTTATCCATGCTTATACTTCGGCGTATTGGGGCAGCACCAGGGCCATGGCATCATCGATATGCTCAAGCTCCTGGACGGTCTTCAGCAGTTCCCGTGAAACCATGCTGTCCGGATTGAGAAGGAAGATATTGCGCCCGTGTTCCAGTTCGCGCCCCACTGACATTCTTGAGATATTGACACCGTGGTTTCACAGGGTGGTGCCTAGCGCCCCGATAACACCCGGAATATCCTTGTTGTATACAAAAAGCATCGGACCGGATGGCAGTGCCTCCAGCCGGAAGGTATTCATTCTTACCAGCCGTGGTTCACTCTTGCCGAAAACCGTCCCGGCCAGCATATTTTCCCCTTCCGTAGTCTTAACCCGGATTGTAAGAAGACTGGTGAAATCATCGGAATGGCCGGTTTTTGATTCAACCACCCGGATACCTCTTTCCTTGGCAATCAGGGGGGCGTTGACATAGTTTACCGCATCCTGCAGGATGGGGGTAAACAGCCCTTTCAGGAAAGCGACGGTGATGGGGCTTGTTGTTATATCCTCAAAATCGCCGATGTATTCCAGGTTGATCTCTTCCACGCCGCCTTTGGCAATCTGCATATGAAATGAACCCAGCATCTCCGCAAGGGTAAGGTAGGGCCCGACCTTGGACAGGACATCGCTGCTGACAGAGGGGACATTAACGGCATTGCTGACCACACCGGTATTCAAATATTCACTGACCTGCTTGGCAATGGCAACGGCAACATTTTCCTGGGCCTCACTGGTTGAAGCCCCAAGGTGCGGCGTGCAGATAAAATTGTCCAGAGCCAGCAGCGGGCAGTTTTCCCTGGTGGTCGGCTCAAGCGCAAAAACATCCAGGGCCGCACCGGCAATCTCTCCGGAGACCAGCGCTTCATGCAATGCCTCTTCATCCACTACGCCGCCGCGGGCACAGTCTATGAACATGGCATCTTTTTTCATGTTCCTGAACTCTTCGGTTGAAATAAGATGTTTGGTGTCCTTGGTCATGGGCACATGCACGGAAATGAAATCGGAATTTTTACACACCTCTTCAATGGTGGTCAGTTCGACGCCGAGTTTTTTTACCAGCTCTTCAGGCATATGGGGGTCATAGGCAATTACTTTCATGCGCAGCCCCTGGGCCCTTTCCGCAACGATGCTGCCGATTCTGCCTATACCGATTATTCCCAGGGTCTTGCCGGTTAATTCCCGGCCCATGAATTTTTTCTTTTCCCACTTGCCGTCTTTCATGGAGGCTGTGGCCTGGGGAATGTTCCTGGCAAGCGCTACCATCATGGCGATGGCATGCTCTGCCGCAGTGGTCGCATTGCCGTCAGGGGCATTCATAACGATGATGCCGTTCTTGCTGGCTGCCGCCACATCAACATTGTCGAGCCCGATGCCGGCCCGGCCGATGACCTTGAGGTTTGTGGCGGCCTCTATTATCTCCCCGGTTACCTTGGTGGCGCTGCGGATAACCAGGCCATCGTATTCAGGAATTATTTTCTTGAGCTCCTCGGGAGCCAGTCCTGTTTTAATATCCACCTCAAGTCCGGCATCCTGGAGGATCTGCGCTCCGACAGGGGATAAATTATCACTGATAAGAACCTTCATTGTCTCTCCTTTATTCTCACAGCCAGTACCCGGACATTACAGCCGGGCAGTGACAACTTTTTACCTTCATTCAGGACCCGGGCCTGAAGATTGTTTCTATATCATCCGTCTTATAGTAACTTGGAATGAAATTTTCAAAAGATTTAAAAGGGTAAAAACCTTATGTAAACAAGTCAAGAAAAAGCTTTAAAATTGTAACAACAGTAAAAAAGCACGCAGGCATCTCCACGGTATGCACAATCATCTTACCATGAACAAAGCTACCGGTATGCATCGGGCTTCCTGATAGAACGATGCAAATGATTTCAATAATGTTGCTAAATAATTATTCGGTATTTTTTAACACGCAGTATTTCTTTGCCGGCCGGCACCATAAAATATTCGCTTTTTCGCAGTTCATGCCTATTGATTCTATTATTGAAAAGATTTATATACAGCAACCTTAACTGATACGCGCACTGCAAATTCCGGCAATCAATAAAACCGGGAAAAATCCAACAGGAGAAAACAATGTCAGAGATCAGACTGCGGTTTCCCCCGAGTCCCACCGGGTATCTCCATATCGGTGGCGCCAGGACGGCAATATATAACTGGCTCTATGCCAGGAAGCATAACGGTAAACTGATATTACGCATTGAGGACACGGATGTCGAACGCTCAACAAAGGAATCAATTGCCGGTATAATCGACGGCCTCAACTGGCTTGGAATTGACTGGGATGAGGGCCCCTATTATCAATCCGATCATATAAAAGAACATATCGAGACAGCGCATAAACTGGTAACAGCCGGTCATGCCTACAAATGCTTCTGTTCCAAGGAAGAGCTTGACGCAAAACGCCAGGATGCCGTGGCTGCCAAAAAAACCTACATGTATGACCGCACCTGTTTGCATCTCTCTGCAGCGGAAATCGCTGCCCGTGAAAACCAGGGCACGCCCCATGTAATCCGCTTCAAGGTTCCGGACGGTGACGGAGCGGTTGTCTTTGAAGATAAGGTTTACGGCCGCATCGAGAGAAAATACAGGGATATAGAAGATTTTGTCATCCTCCGCTCCAACGGCACACCGCTCTATCTCCTCAGCAACGTGGTGGATGATATCCGCGACCGCATCACCCATATAATCAGGGGACAGGACGGCCTCGGCAATACACCCAGGCAGATTCTCATCTACGAGGCCCTTGCCGCACCTTTACCGGTCTTTGCCCATATGTCGCTTACCCTTGACCCCCAAAAGGCCAAAATATCCAAAAGATCCCACGGCGAGGTGGTCACTGTCCAGTTTTACCGGGAAAACGGTTTTCTGCCCTGGGCCCTGATCAATTTCCTAGTCCTGCTTGGCTGGTCACCGGCCAGCGACCAGGAAATATTCACCCGGGAAGAGCTTGTTGCTTCTTTCTCCCTGGAGGGGATGAACAAGGCCAATTCCATATTCAATTACCAGAAAGACCACCCCAAGTTCATTACCGACCCGAAGGCCCTTTCCACTAACGCCCATTATCTGCAGACCATGCCGGTTGCTGAGCTTATTCCGTTGGTAAAGGATGTTCTCCAGGGTGAGGACCTGTGGGATGAATCCTATGAAAACGACAGGCAAGCATGGTTTTCAACTACCGTTGACCTGATCAGGAGCCGGTTCCACGTGCTCACCGATTTTGCCCGGGCCGGCAGGGCATATTTCAGTGATGACTATGTGATGGACCCCAAGCCGGTCAAGAAAAACCTGGCCAAGCATGAAAAAATCCCCGAATGGTTAGGACTGCTTGCCCAACGTTATGAATCACTGCCTGAATTCAATAAGGAAGAAGCTGAACGGGTTACCAGGGAACTGGCGGATGAACTGGCTATCAAACCGGGCATTCTGATCAATGGTACCCGCACGGTGGTCACCGGCCAGGCGGCTGGAGCAGGCCTATTCGACGTGCTCATGGCCATTGGCCGCGACAGGGTCATTGCGCGCCTGCAGAAATTCAGCCGCGAGGGCCTTTCTTAAAATATTCCCGGCGAAACCAGCTTTTTGTTCCAGGATATATTCTGTCCAGGCGGCAAAAATGTATTATAGTAATAAAGTGAATAATATTTTTTTGCAGGGTGACTCCATGCACTGGCTT
>JAWVYE010000004.1:0-18993 GCA_033722905.1 Desulfobulbales bacterium | reverse complement strand
AGCTTGTCCAAAATATTAAAATCCGGCATTCCTCCATCGGGCAGTGTCATTCCTAATTCATCATCTACACCCTTGTTGAGTTCAGTGTTGATCAGGGCGGCAAACCTGTACATTTCCACATCAAACCAATGAATGGCAGCGACGCCGTAAAAAAGCTTTTTGAGGTTTTTTACCAATCTGGTCGGACGAAGCAGGATCATCCATCCCTCTTCGTAAGGAGAATCATTTACCAGCCCCGATTGTTGGGCCAGATCTTCATTAACATCTTCAACATAGCCGTCAACCGGTGATATCAATGAAATTATTGCGCCACGCGCTTTGATTCGTATGCTTTTCCTGCCAATCTTTTCATCCCGCAAAGGTAGACAAATCTTTTCAATGGGTCCCAGGATATTCTGGCCGAAGTCATCTATGCCGATCCGCACAAATGCTTTTTCTTCCACCAGGGCCCACGTGTGGCAATGGGAGTAAAAACGGTGGGTACATAATTCACCCCCCTTGCTGCGCACCCTTCTCGGAATCAATTCTTTACCGCCGCGCATGACAATATCGAATGAGCAGTTTGGACAATCAAAACGAAAATCGCACAGTTTATAAGGCACGACCCCGGCTTCAGCCCAAACACATTCTATCTCGCCATCCGGTACAACCTTTCTGTATTCATTCAGCCTTTGCTGCATTCTTGCTGTTGGCTTCCTGTTAGTTTTTGCCATTATTATGGGCCTCCATTCCTAATGTTATGCAGGATTATTGCCTTGCATGGCGGTATCCCATGTGCCCTATAATCAATGATTACAAAATGTTGCATTCTTTGAGGAGGACTGGGACCTGCTGTCATGTAAGAAAAAATTCCTTCAGGAGCAGGTCCCATTCCTCAGCATTTATATTTTTTGCCATTCCGGCCAGCGGCATACCGCCATCCTGCATAACGGCCCCGATTTCAGGGCTCATTTTCAGGCATAGTTGATTGGTCGCTTCTTCCATCCATTTCCTGGCAAGGGCGCCGGATAATAAGCCCTTGCGCTCGCGCTCAAAGTTTTCCGGCTTCACCTTGAGTATCCACTCTTTGCCATAAGGGTCATTTCCCAGTATTCCCATCTCATCAGGTCCCTTTTCAAGTTCAGCCAGCAGGGCCATATTAACCTCGGTGACTTCACCGCTGACCGGAGACAGCATATCAACAGACCTCCTTCCCTCCTGCAGGCTCCAGCCCTTTTCCCCCTGCCTGATGACAGAGCCTACCGTCGGGGTATTGGTCAGCCTCATCGGACCTGCCATTTTATGGGCAAAGTCATCCATACCCACTCTTACAATCCCGGGCTCGGATTCTTCACTAAGGGCCCATGTGTGCCCCTGATGGAACAGAACATTGCCCGGGACTTTAAACCAGTCCACCAAATGATCGATGGATGAGCTGAAAACTGCAGTGATATTCTCAAACCTGCGGGAGGTTAAATAGAGGTAAAAGAGGGTGAATAATGCTAAAAATCCGAGAATCAGCAGATACTCAAATCCTTTAGTTGCATACATGGCCAGGTTACCCATTGTGATTCCTCCTAAAATTCTTCTAATGGCTCAATAAATTTTTCAATTATTTCTCAGCCTTAACAGGAACTACACCTGCCGGTACAGATTGCCCGGCCTCACTGTCCAGGTTTTTTACCCAGCGGGGTGATTCAGCAAAAACAGGCATTCTGTTGGCTACCCAGCGGAAGGCCCATATTTCCCCTAAAACCACGGCCAGGGTGACGACAACTTCAATCCATGAGGGTACATAGTGGACAGGCGCATACCATTTAAAAGCTATGACGGATATGTTGAGACGGTTAATTATTATACCCAAAGCCGAGATGACAGCCCCACTGAGCAACAGTTTTCTGTCCCGGTTTTTTGCCCCCATTACAAAAATCACAAAGGGCAGAACCACAAAGCCAAGTACTTCAAAGAGGTAGAGATACCCCATGGGGGTCAGTAGTTCATGCCAGTGCATGCCGTGGATGAGTACCAGAACCTTCATGAAGAAGTATACAAAGAGGGCTGCGGCAGCCAGCCGACTGAGCCCAACCATGATATCCATGTGTTTGGCATGATGCTCAGCGCTTATCTGGTGACCAAAAACCCGATGGCTTATGGTCCCCTCTATAATGACTATTGACATGCCGGCAAAAACGCTGGAAACAATGAACAGCACGGGGATGTACTCTGTGTACCATAAAGGATGGATCTTTGCGGGTGCCAGCAGGAATAACGCTCCCAGCCCTGATTGATGCAACATGGAGAGACAAATTCCGAATACTACGGCTCCGACGGTCAGAGTCCCGAGAATTTTCCGCAGCTTTCTGAGGCCGAGCCACTCAGCTATTGCGGGTGAAAACTCTATAAATTGCGCCATCATATAGAGTAGAAAATGCCAGGCCACAAGAAAGAGGACCGAGCTGACACCAAAGCTGTTGCCTATTATGGGATTTATAATTTTCCAAGGCCGCCCGAGATCAAGAGCCAAAGCCCCGGCGTAAAAAATATAGGCAAGAAAACCGTTAAGGACCGTTGCCCTGACTATGGAATGATATTTTTCCATGCGCAGAACATAGACCATGAAGGTTACGATATAGGCACCGGCCGCAAAGGCAACACCGGTAACAACGTCAAAACCGATCCAGATGCCCCAGGGAAATTCCTGGTTGAGGTTTGTCGTGGCACCCAGCCCTGTAGCAAAACGCAAGACAATGAGAACCAATCCGAGAATAATGATCGGTGCTGAAATTATATTAAATGGTGTGAGCAGCTTGCCCTTGGGCTTTAGCTCGGCCAGGATAAATTTCCACATATCCTGCCCAACCTTTCGATACGTAGGTGTTGAAGTTTCTGACGTGTTCACTTTTTAATCTCCTTTAATTTATTCACCAGCCTCAATAAGAATTGCTTTACTAGTCCCTGTCGTTTTTCCCTTTTGTGGCCTGGCGCAGCCCCAGCATGAATGCCGGTGCAAGCAGCAGTGCCAGGGGAACGGAATACAGGAAAGTTTTTGTATATTCCGGGTAGGGAATAGTGCCCAGGTCGGTTCTGAAGCCCAGCTGTGCGAAAGGGACACCGGCCAGATAGAGGATATTGGTGCCGCCCACCTCGTGTTCACCGTAAATATGGCGAACATACTTGGCGGGGTGATCGGAGATTCGTTTTCTGGCAATTTCCAGTAGTTCTTCCCTTGTGCCAAAAAGGATTGCTTCCTGGGGGCACGCTTCAGCACAGACAGGGATATTGCCTTTGCCGATTCGATCAAAACACATGACACACTTTCTGATTTTCGGGTTCAGGCTGCCATACTCAAACTTTGGGATATCAAAGGGACAAGCCACCATGCAGTAACGGCATCCCATACACTTATCCTCTTTCCAGATCACCGGCCCCTCGTCAGTTTTGTACATGGCATTTACCAGGCAGGCGGAAACACATGCCGGCTGGTCACAATGCATGCACTGCGTTTTAACAAAAACGGTCCCCTTCTCTGTAGCATGGGCATTAACCACCGTAAGAGCTTCTGTACCAGTGCTTCTTTGCTTCTCAGTTTCCGGTTTCACCTCCGGTTCAGGGAAAAAGTTTTTTGCAGTACAGGCCTGTTCACACGCCTGGCAACCGGTACACATGGTGGTGTCGTTCAGCATTCCATACTGTGGCGAATTATCCTTTTCCGTCATCGAACCAAAAGCGTTATTCGGCCCCAATAGAAGGCTTGCACCTACTGCGGTTCCAGTGCACTGGAGAAATTTTCTTCGTGTTGTTTTCATGCCATTTTCCTTTTATGAAATTGAGTTCAATGAACTGATCAGTTACTAGTTGTCCGCGCTTTCCATATTGCAGCAATTATCTCTTTTGGCATGACACTCGTCGCAGCCCCTTGGCCCATCCATTTCAGTGTGGCACCCCAAACAGTTCAGATGATAGGCCCTCTTCAGGCCTGTTCTGTCCATGTGATACAGGCCTGCATCTATCACTAACATTGCACGGCCTTGATTTGCGGGATGGCATCCGGCACACGTTACCACGTCTGCCTCATTACTCTCCTTATGACACCGCAAACAACTTTCGTCCTCAGCAGGCAGACCTGTTGTATGATGGTGACAGGTCGCACAGGAGGCCACATCAGAGTGCATGGCATGGTCAAAAGCCACAGAATCATATATATTGACCAGTGTTTCCAGCTCAATAAAATCAGGCCCGTCCATTGCAGCAACCTGGGTCGAGCTGACGAGCATGAAGCCCATGATTAGACACCTGATGAAAAGTTTTCCCTTCTCATGCATTGCAATTTCTCCTTCTAGCGTTTTAGTGGCCGACGGAAAACAAAATCTTCCCCCGGGTAACCATTGATCTGCGACTAAAAAAGGGCCTCTGTTTTTACTGCATATCGGGGCAATCTGGTGACACTTTGCTTTACATTGAGCAACAAATATGCCAATTGCTGCGGCAGAACGGTGATGTCTGTGCAAATTATTGAAATTATTTGACATTTCGTTGAATGCACAGAGAGAAAAAACGGACAAACGCATATTTTTCTAGGTATAAAAAGAAAAAATTGTTGAAAAATTCTACACTCGGTGTAGAGATATTTTACACACAGCCTTCATGACCTTTGAGTTTTAGAAAAATTTTCGCGAGGTACAATAGAACAGAGACTTTAGGCATCTCATAAATTAATGGAGCCTGCGTTATGACACAAGAAAGCTCAAATGCGGATGTAAGGATACTCATTGTTGACGATGAGTTCTCAGTAAGGCACTCTCTGACCGCATGGTTTGAAGATGAAGGCTACACCGTTGATGTGGCTTCCAGTGGTAAGGAGGCCCTGGCAAAACTGGCTGAAAGCCGGTGGGACATCTTTTTCCTCGACCTGAAGATGCCCGGCATGAGCGGCCTCGAATTGCAAAAAAAGATCAATGAAATTCAGCCGGATGCCACCATCATTATGATTACTGCTTTTGCATCTGTTGAATCAGCAGTTGAGGCTATGCAGCACGGTGCCTACGACTACCTGTCAAAGCCCTTTGATCCAGACTATCTTGCCCTCATGGTGCGCAATGTCATTGAGCGCAAAAAATTAAAGGATGAGGCCAAAAATCTCAAAAAAACAATAGACGGGGTCTATACATCCAAGGAAATAATCGGGGAAAGCAGCGGCATCAAAAAAATGATGGAGGATATCAGATCGGTCGCTGATGTCGATTCCACGGTTCTCATCCGGGGCGAGAGCGGCACCGGCAAGGAACTGGTAGCCAGGGCTATTCATGCCCACAGCAAGAGGCGCTATGCGCCTATTGTCACCATCAATTGCGGCGCCCTGCCAGAATCCATCCTGGAAAGCGAACTGTTCGGACACGAAAAAGGAGCCTTTACCGGGGCCCAGTATGCCAGGAAGGGAAAATTTGAAATGGCGGATGGCGGCACAATTTTTCTAGATGAGATAGGCAACATCAGCTCCAAGATCCAGATGGAGCTCTTGCGGGTTCTGGAGGAAAAAAAGTTTTTCCGCCTTGGCGGCAGCAAGGAGATCAAGGCAGACTTCCGGACCATCGCCGCCACCAACAAAGACCTTGAGGCGGCAATGGAACAGGGTGAGTTTAGAGAAGATCTTTTCTATCGGCTCAACGTCTTTGTTGTAGAAATCCCACCCCTAAGGGAACGGCGCAGTGATATTCCGCTGCTGGCGGAGCACTTTCTGAATGGATTCATCGCCCAGATGGGCAAACCCATATCCAGGATCAATTCTGCTGCCATGCAAGTGCTCATTGATTATGACTGGCCCGGCAATGTCAGGGAACTTGAAAATGCCATTGAAAGAGCGGTGGTCATCTGTAAAACAGGAGAAATCCAACCTGCAGACTTCCCCTTTTCCAAACCACGTCCTGATGAAGAAAGGTCTACTGACGACTCTTTGGAAGCCTTACAGAAGCATCACATCAAGAAGATACTGGAACAGACTGGGTGGAACATCAGCAAGGCAGCATTAATTCTGCAGATAGACAGGGTGACGCTTTATAATAAAATTAATAAATTCAAGTTGAAAAAACCGTAAGCACCTGCCCGATGCAAAGTATCGCTATCATTCCCATCGGCAGTATGAAGTACGATGTTGCAGGTTTCCTGTCTCTATCTCTCCCGGAAATACTGCATACTCCGTGCAGGCTTCTAAGTGAAGAGATTGCCGTGGACCCTTTTTACAGCAGTGAACGCAAGCAATATCACGCCACTGAAATACTGCGGCAGCTCCTGCCCTTTGCCTTGGGTAAAAATCAGAACATTCTCGGTATTATGGATGAGGATATCTATATCCCCATTCTGACTTTTGTATTTGGAGAGGCCCAGCTAAATGGCCGATGTGCCCTGATGTCAGGCCATCGATTACACCAGGAGTTTTACGGCCTTCCTGAAGATGAATCTCTTTACATGCACCGATGCGAAAAAGAGGCGATCCACGAGCTTGGGCACACTCTGGGATTGAGACACTGTGAAAATTTTGAATGCGTCATGCGTTACTCAAACTCCGTTGGAGACATTGACGTCAAGCGCAATGTATTCTGCCCCAGCTGCTCCCAAGTGCTGGGGATACCTTCGTTGTGGTAACAGAAGAATAATTTCGAATGCAGTTTTATGCTTCTAGGCTTGAGGTTTCATCTGCCAGGGGCAGACAGATAGTGATGCTTGTGCCTTTCCCCAGCTCGGATTCAACATCAATACTTCCATTGTGGGACTTGACTATTTCATAGACAACTGAAACTCCCAGCCCACTGTTCAAACTTGCCTCATGCTCGGGTGATACTGTCTTTGTGGTAAAAAACGGTTCAAACATGTGGGACCTGGTCTCCTCGTCCATGCCGACGCCATTATCCTGAATGCAAATTCCCACTTTATTTTTCTGGGCCATTATGTGTGTACTGATGGCAATGAAGCCGGTGTCATTCTGGACGGCATCACAGGCGTTAAGCAGCAGGGCGACGAGCGCCTGTTTTATTTTCTGGTCATCGCAGCTTGCCTGGGGCGATTGGAAATCAAGGTCCAGCTTTATCTCGATGTTGAGCAGATCAATCTGGTGCTGGACAAGGCGAAGAGTTTCCCGGACGATGGCATTAATATCATGTTTTTTGATCCTCGGCTTGGTGGGACGTGCAAACTGCAGCAAACTCCTGACAATTTCACCACAGCGGGCGGATTCGCTTTCGATGGTATCAAGATATTGAATGTACTTGACAGCGTCACCGGTAAAAAGCTCTTCGCTCCGTTTTAACATCAACTTGGCATAGGTGCGAATACCGGCAAGCGGGTTGTTTATCTCATGGGCAACAATTGCTGCAAGCCGCCCCATGGATGCCATTTTCTCCGTTTGAATGGCATTCTCCTGGGCCCGTTTCAACTGGGCTGTCCTCTCTTCCACAAGATCTTCCAGGGTCAGGGTCCAGTTGGTGATTTCTTCTTGGGCGTCTTTCAACTCGTCAGTCATGATATTAAAAGATCGGGCCAATTCACCTAACTCATCCGATGAGCGGACCGCTAACTCAAAGTTCAGGTCACCGGATGTGACTTTCTGAACGCCAGTGGTCAGCCTTTTCAGTCTGCTGCTGATAAATTTTTCTATTAATACATAGCTCATGGTAATAATGGCAAGCAGGGCCAGGATGGTGGTGAGAATGGTCCTGTTCTTTGCAGCGGTCACTGTCATCAGGGCCCGCTCCACATTTGTTTTTACAATCATACCTCCAATTACCTTTCTGGAAGAACCGTGGCAGTGAAAGCAATCTTTTTCGTTGAGGATAGGCTCTATGATAATGATATACCTTTTACCGTCGATTGCAGTCTCAAATGACTCCCTAGGAGCTTCGCCGGCCTGCAGCGAGACGCTTAAAGCTGCCAGCGGCTCAGCACTGATGATTGTTTCTGTTATGTTTGTGTAAATTTTCTCCCTGTGCGTAGACCAGGTGATGAGTAGATTACTGTCGCAGATAAATACCTCAATATCTTCCATTTTTTCTCGGATGTCCGTCAGTACCTGTTTCACAGCAGCACTGTCGCCAACAGACATTGGGTATTTGATGCCGGAATAGGTTGAGGCGGCGAGGTCAATGCTCAGGGTTTCCATGAGCTGAATGGTATCCCTTTTGCCGAAATAAAGATCCAGCAAGATCTCAACGCCCATAACAACAGTAATGCAGACAAAGATCGTGGCCATAATTCTGTTCCCCAGCCTTTTCCTCACAAAGTCGGGCAGCAGATTCCTGAGTATTTTTTTTATGTTATCAGGCATTTATTGGCGATCTGGATATTTGCTCTCTTGGGACTAGTGGGCTCCACCATGGATCAACGGTTTATACTTAAAAGCCTTAACCCGTTCCGAGATATGGCAAACTTCACAGTCTTTTTTGCTCATTTTGCCAATGATCTTCTCTATATCTCCTGAGCGGACATGCTGCTCACCAGGTCCGTGGCATACCTCACAACCGGCGTTCTTGAGGTGGGGGGTTTCCTCGAGGCTGACAAAGCCCCCAGGCTGTCCATAACCTGTAGTGTGGCACGGGTAGCACTGTCTTATCTCTTCAGGTGTAAGATGTTTCATTTGCCTTTCTATACTTTGAAAAGATACACTTTTTTTGGCGTACGTCATGAAGTTGGTATATTCTTCAGAGTGGCATTCTTTGCAGGCCAATGAACCCACGAAAGTATTAATCTTTTCCTGGCCGCCATCTTGACCCACTGCCAAAACCCCGGAAAATAAAACAAGGAGAAATGATACCAACACTGCTCCTTTTATAATAAAGCTATTTGCTCTTGAATCGGCTTTTTTAATCACTCTCCGGCACCTCTCAGTCAGTCTTTGCCGCAGGCGAAACAACACCTTTACTGAACGCGGAAAAATAGGTTTCAAACTTATCAAGGTCATGTTTGAGCGCTGTATGCAGCGACACCGTCAGCATGTCAAGGATGATAATGGCATTGAGGGGGGAGTCATTTTCACAGAACACACGCAGCCGTTTACATATCTGGGTATTGACGATATGGATATTGTCATAAATGGCTTCAAGCCTGCTGAAATCAGTGGGTATGCAGCCGCTTTTTTTATGAATGAAATACTGGGCCAGAAGAAACATTGTCGTCGCCCTGTAAAACGTTTCTTCACTATCGGCAAAAGGCAGGTGGTATCTGCACATTGGCCTGAAATACTGGGTATGGGGACAACCGCTTGTTGGGATGATAAGGCCCAGCAGTGAACTCAACGCCCTCTGCATCGTAATGTGTGATGATATTATCCTGTTCTTGTATTCAACCTGCGCATAAACCTCCTTATATGACAGGAAATTATGGATTTTCAAAATAACGCTCTCTATGGAACTGGCAAGAGGGCAGAACGGGAAATCATCTTCATTGAGGGGGCAATGACTGCATTTGTGAAAAGCAAGCCGGGTCCAGTCATTTTCACCTGTTTTGTGATTGAGCAGTGAAAAATCCTTTTTGTCAAAAACCAGGTCAACCTTTAAGTCCATATCGGTTGATTTCAAGGTGTATTTGATGGTTACTGTTTCCACCATAGACTTTAGTAATTGCCGAAATTAATATCTAAGTAATTGTTTTTGCATAACATGTTGGTTGAGTAGGTGGGTAGGCTTATGTCTTTGGTTGTGTAATTATACCAGTAGCTCCGTTGTTTTGCTAACGAATGATTATTTCGCCATTTTTCTAAAATGCAAGGGGTGTGCCTGCACCGCTGATGTCCCTATTTCTTATCCTGACAAATTGCCCCAAGACATCAAATTAACAAAGACTTTCATCAATCACGGAAAATAACCGTTAACTTGCCGCAATAGAACAAATTCTGCCTGCTTTGTCAGGGCCCGCCCCCTGGTTTTATGGCGCTGCCGCTAAACGTGCTTACATTTTAGTAATAATAATTAATATCATTCAGCGACGCATGGAGTTGCTGGTGCATCATATATGCGGAGGTACCGTCATGAAAAAGATAATTTATACTTTATTGAAGAGACGGAACATCTTACTGACACTAATTGCATCCGCCATTGCTGTTTTCCTGCTGGTAGGTCATGCAGCAGGCGGTATTTATGGGACACTCGACAGAGATCGGGACCTTGACAATATGTTTCGGAGCTATGAAGTATTGCAGGACTATAACTATTTCTCAACCGGGGGATATGATAGACCCAATGCAATTCTTTTAATCCACAAGGACTATGAGCTGGACAATCCGGGAAATCTTTGGCTGCCTATTCCTTCCGTTGACTACAGCCAGAAACGAAAATGGGTCAGTGTAATAAGTTCTGAGCAGGACTTTAACAGGTCCGGAAAGTATTATGCTGCCTATATTCTTGACCAGGATGGCAGAAAAGTAGGTGTATGGTATTCAGTTGAGACCTTTGCGACCGTGAAATTTCTCGAAGGAAACCGGATCTATGTGCGCACACCGGAACTGTTCCACAGGTATTCAATCCTGAGTGGAGTTGATTAAGCCCCATAAAGAGTTTTTGCAGGTGTCGGTCAGCCGATAGGTAACTGTTTTTTATTCTGTACAAAGAAAACCGGGGCGGCAACAGCTCTCCGCCCCGGTATCTGACATAATAATACTCTGCAGGTAAATTTAGCAGGCCGGCAAGAGCAGGATCAACCCTTCAGCCTATGGCACAGCGCAAAACCAGGCGAGACTTCTGTCATTTAAAGAGGGAATGAGAAGTCTTAAATATTTAACATGCCGGGTCAGTTCTGCAGTCCTTTTTATCGGCGCAATCGGTCTTGCCGTCATTGTCATTATCTATGCCGTCATCACAGATTTCAGGTTCCACTGGGTCGCTGCCGGGACATGCTCGGCCTTTTGTCCTGTCTTTGCCATTGCAGTCCTGATCAATGTTGTCCCCCTTAATATCACACATATTGGGGTTGATATCAGGGTCGGCATCATTACAATCACTGCCGGCATAGGTTTGACAGCCAGGTGGGACACAGGAAATTCCACTACAGGTTACGCTTACTGCCGATGACACAACACCATCGTCATCACTGTCACAATAATAGTCCTGCCACAGGGATGCAGTTGCTATTTCGAATAATTCTGTGTTGTCCAGGATACCGGATACCAAAGCTGCATTTTCACCCCATGCATAAACAGGCACGTTAATCCCTGTATGGCCGGTTGTCGTCCATGAAACATCAGGAAACTGCCCCTGACCGTTATTCTGCAGAACAGTTAAGCCGCCGGTCTCGTGGTCTGCGGTTACTATGATCAAGGAATCAGGATGCGTCTGGGCCCAGTCAAAAACGACCTGGACAGTATCGTTGAACTCCAGAGTTTCAAAGATATTCCTCTCAATTTGATTATTATGCCCGGCATGATCTATCCTGCCGCTTTCAACCATCAGGAAGAATCCCTGGGGGTCATTATCCAGAATATCGAGCGCTGTTTCGGTCATTTCAGACAAATGGGGGTAGGTGTCGTAACCATTGTCAGTACTCATGAAGTAGTCATACTCATAGGTAAGATGTGAAGTGCCAAATTGACCGGAAACCATTGTTGCAAGGCCGGTGTCCAAACCCTGCAATTCGGTATAAGTTGTCACAACTGTATAACCTGCTGCGTCGGCAGCTCCGACAGTCATGCCATTGCCTCCACCCCCAAGAAGTAAATTAGGCCTGGTTTGCTGCAGATAATCTGCCGCTATATTACTTAAATTATTGCGGTTGTTTTCATGGGCGCCGAAAGCGGCCGGAGTTGCATGGGTGATATATGCCGTAGATACAAGTCCTGTGCTTTTGCCGCTTTCTCTGCATAACTCAAGTAATGTGTCCAGCTCAGCGCCGGAACCGGGGATTTCCATGCTGATCACACCGTTATTAACTTTATAGCCGGTAGCCATTGCAGTCGCAGCAGCAGCAGAATCTGTCACTGAGCTGCTGGCACTGTATGTGGTAACTTCAGCCTGGTGGGGAAAGGTCTCAAAAATTAAATTTCCAGCAGCACCGCCAGAATAAATGCCTGCGGCTTTGACCTGCTCAAAACCCATGCCGTCACCGATCAGAAATATGATATTTTTTGGCTCCGCCCAAGCCAATGATGCTGTGAAGAGAAGGATATTAAATACAAATACAAGCAGTTTACTCAACATAGAGGCACCTCATGTTCATTGTATTGCTCCAACCTGATGTTCACTGAATCTATGATCTGAGAAAAAAAGGGCCTGGTGTTACCCAGGCCCTTTTTTATATTTGAAAATTAATACCTGCCAGGTTCAGCCGGCCCCATTAATCAGGAATCGGGATGAAAACCAGCTGGGCGTGCGCCTTTCCTTTGGTATTCCACTGCCAGAAGTAGTCTTCAAGTTCATCGGCGAACAGAGGATAGCGGGCGTCACAAACAGTATCACCATCGGTGTCCAGGCAGAGCGTAAGAAGCTGCCTTGTTACATTTTCAAATCTGGCGACTTTGCCTTTTTCGCGCATTCTAACCACATTTTCCGTAGAACAGAGGATGGTGTCTTCGATGACACCGTCGCCGTCCAGGTCAACCGCTTCATCGGCACAGGTTGTAATGCCGACTCCGGTGCCTTTTGCTCCAACAAGGCGAATGAAAACATTATATTCCTGAAAGGTCAGGTCCTCGCCTACACAGGCGGGGTCATCAGTAGCGACCGTGCCGTCGGCAAGGGTGCAATTAAAAGGATCGGCAGGCAGCATGAATTCTGCTCCCTGCTTGCTGCCGCAGGCATTACCGTCCAGAACCTGAAAATGATCGCCCTGGGCAAGTTTTATGGTGTTTTGTTTTGTCATCGTGTTCTTGTCGCTCCCTGCCTGGGTACCACCAAGGTCAGCAGCGCCAAAATCAGCCTCAACAGCAATCATGTGGCGGTTGGAGCCTGTAAAGTCGCCGGCCGGACAGTGGTTCTTGTCAAAGGCAATAACATTGAGCATGTACCTTGGTCCTGGCGGCAGGCCGTTGCCGTTGCCGGCCGCTGCAATGCCAAGACCCAATGAAAGTGTCAGCCCTGCGGCCAGGAAAGAAGTTAGCAGTTTTTTCCTCATTTGTATCCCTCCTATGATTTTTTTTAGTAATCCGGGCCAGAGTCCCTGTTACGTTTGAACGGTTTAAGTTAAGCAACTGTTATGCCAAGGGGATCAAAGGGATCAACAAAAAAACGGGTTCGCCTGTAACTGTTTATTACTAATAGTAAAAGTTTTCAGTTGTGATGGTTTTGGTTTTTTTGAAATATGTAAACTTGGCATGCAGCTACTCCTTATAGCCGTAAATACGGTTTACAGGCTTGCTGGACAAAAAAAATTCAGGCAACCCCCAATGATTATGCATATACCCCAGCATGAATTACAGATAGGTTACAGATTGTTTTTTTTATCTATGATTTCAAAACAGCGGCGGTGACTTGTTTTGACCAGTGCAGGCCAGGAAATAACTCTGATGTCACAATGGGGGCAATAAAGGCTGCCGTTGGCCAAGTAAAAGAAGGGGAGAGCCCGCTTTTTTTTTTAAAATTCTATACCTTTCATAGCCTTGGCGCCTTTCTGGTAAGGATGCTTGATCTCCTTCATCTCCGTGACAAGGTCAGCGAGGTTGATCAGCTCCTTACCGGCATCACGGCCGGTAATAATTATATGCAGCTTCTCAGGTTTTTGTTCCAGAAATGCCAGGACCTCATTCTGGTCGAGAAGCCCGAAATTAAGGGCGTAGGTGAGTTCATCAAGGATCACCATGCTGTATGCGCCGCTGGTAATTTTTTCCCGGGCCAGGGCCCAGCCTTTTTCAGCCGCCCGGCGTAATTCATCCCGGTCATTGGCATCCCAGGTGAACCCGGTTCCCATGGGATAAATTTCAAGGTGTTCGGCAAAGATGTTTTTGGCGGCATAGATTTCCCCGGTATTTTCAAGGTTTTTAATGAACTGGATAATGACGGCCTTATAGCCGTGGCCTGCGGCCCTGAACACCTGGCCCAGGGCTGCTGTGGTTTTGCCTTTGCCATTGCCGGTATAAAGCTGTATGAGACCTTTTTGTGCCATATTTTTCTTTAATATTGGGGTGGCGTCAGGAAATAGAGCACCAGGTAGTAGTTGATTATTTCTCTATAAAACATGTAGAGCAGGGCCGCAACGGAAAGGAAAGGGCCATAGGGGATCATGGTCTTGCCGCCTTTTTTCTGTTTTGCCATTGCGCCTATACCGACTGCGGCCCCGAGAATTGAGCTGCCGAAGACAACAAAAGGCAGGCTCTGCCAGCCCAGAAAGGCCCCAATCATGGCAAGAAGTTTAATGTCGCCCCCGCCCATGCCTTCACGTTTGGTGAAAAGATAATACCCGGCAGCTATGGCATAGAGCACACCGCCGCCGATGAGCAATCCTATGGCAGACTGCTGCCAGGTGACCACCGGGTTGACGAACGAGCAGACAAAACCAATGATTATGCCCGGCAGGCTGATAATGTCAGGGATGATTTTATGGTAATAGTCAATGACAATAACTACAAGCAGGGCGGCGCTAAAGGTAAAATAAATCGGCAGCGCCACGGTGAAGCCGAACTTGAAAAACAGGGCGACGGAAAGCAGTGCCATACAGAGCTCAACCAGGGGATACTGCCAGGATATCGGCGCGGAGCAGTTCCTGCATTTTTTTTTGAGCAGGACAAAACTGATGATGGGGATATTATCATGCCAATGCAGAGGCTCCAAACATTTGGGGCACCTGGATGCAGGAAAGACAATGGATTCTCCTTCGGCCGGCAGCCGCAGAATGACCACATTCAAAAAGCTGCCTACCACAGCGCCAAAGATGAAAGAAAATACAATTATGATGGTCAGGAGCATAATAATTCGTTTTTTTTTACTAATGTGGTAAAGAGTTTATACCGCACCAAAGTGCTGACGCAGAAAAATCAACCAAGGGATCGGGCCATTGAGAAAATACCATGAGTCAGCCGTACACGTAAAGGGCTCCATGTTGATTTGTTTGATATTTTAATATATTGCCCTGAAAGTTGAGTCTATGCCTGTATGTCAACAAAAGGCGGAAATAGTCCGCACTGAAAAACTTTCAACTGATATATACCGGTTTACACTGCAGGCACCGGATATGGCTTCTGTCGCCAGTCCCGGCCAGTTTATAATGGTGCGGGCCGGAGAAGGCCTGGATCCTTTGCTGCGCAGGCCTTTTTCCATTCACCAGGTAACCGGGGATGGCTCAGTGCGGATATTAATCAAGGTGATCGGCAAAGGGACACAGGCGCTTGCCGGCCTGCAAACAGGTGAGCGCATGGATGTCTTGGGACCCATGGGCCGGGGCTTTACGTACTCCAGCGATCAGTCGCCCCATTTCCTGGTTGGAGGCGGCATTGGTATAGCACCGCTGCTTTTTCTTGCCGAACGGCTGCTGAAAAAAAATGGCCCGGACGCCATCAAAGTTCTCCTGGGTGCCCGAAATGCGGATGAAATAGCCATTCTGGTTGAAGATTTTGCCAGCATGGGCCTTGAGGTCTTGGTTACAACAGAGGATGGCAGTCTGGGTAATAAAGGCCTGGTAACCGATATCTTGTCTGATTTGCAGGATGAGAGTGCAGCCCGGGTTTATGCATGCGGTCCCCACCCCATGCTCAAGGCCGTGGTTTCCTTATGCAGGGGCAGAAACTGGGATTGCCAGGTTTCCCTGGAGACATTAATGGCCTGCGGACTCGCCGCCTGTCTTGGCTGTGCGGTCCTGCGGGCTGACATGAACGGGTATGTTCATGCCTGCAAGGACGGCCCGGTGTTTAATGCGGATAATGTGGCATGGCTTTAAAACAACCTGACATGAGAACCGCTCTTGGTTCCTTGCAGTTGGCAAATCCCGTAATGACCGCCTCCGGCACCTTCGGATACGGGGAGGAGTATGGTTCACTTGTTGACCTGCATCGTCTGGGAGCCATCATTGTCAAGGGCATTTCTCTGCTCCCGCGACAGGGAAACCCGCCGCCAAGAATAGCGGAAACAGCCTGCGGCATGCTTAACGCAATCGGCCTCGAGAACGTGGGCCTGGAAAATTTTCTTGCCGAAAAGCTTCCCTACCTGCAAGGCATAAGGGCACATCTCATTGTCAATATCCTGGGAGACACTGTCGAGGATTACGGTGAGCTGGCGACCCGCTTGGACGGGGTAGAAAAAGTGGCCGCCGTCGAGGTGAACATCTCCTGTCCGAACGTTAAACAGGGAGGCGTTGCCTTTGGCACAGACCCGGATATGGCATATGAAGTAACCAAAGAGGTGCGGCAGCAATTCAGCCGCCCGGTGATTGTCAAACTCTCACCCAATGTAACCGACATCGGCGAGATTGCCAGCGCCGTTGAATCTGCAGGGGCTGCTGCGGTATCCCTGATCAACACTGTGCTGGGCATGGCAATTGACATTCAATCATGCCGGCCGAAACTTGCAAATGTTTTTGGCGGGCTGTCCGGCCCGGCAATAAAACCCATTGCCCTGCGCATGGTGTGGCAGGTGGCTGAAAGTGTTTCCATTCCCGTTATCGGTATAGGCGGAATCACGACCACTGAGGATGCCATAGAATTTCTTCTTGCCGGTGCCAGTGCCATACAGGTGGGTACGGCAAATTTTATTAATCCCCAGGCAGCTGAAGAAATAATCCGGGGTATTGAAAAATACCTTACTGAATACAGCCTGGATTCTGTCCAGGACCTGATCGGCAGGGCCAGGCATTTTTAGGCGCCGGGCAAAACAGTTGACTCCCTGATAAGACTGAACAGCAGGTGAAAATGGGCAGCTTTCTGCAAAAGCTCAGGTATTACTATTTGATCCTTTCCGACCGCCGGACACCCTGGTATGTCAAACTGTTGCTCTCTGCTGGTTTACTCTATATCATCGCTCCCATGGATTTTCTCTCTGATACCGTTCCTCTGCTGGGCTGGCTTGACGACCTGGCCATAGCATCATTTGTCGTGGCCGTTGCTTTGCGGCTTGTTCCCAGAGAAGTTATGGACAGGGTAAGAAAAAAGGTGTTTGGCGCATAAAGATGCAACAGCCCGATTTATATATACCGGCTCAACCGGGACATAAAAGGCGCCTGTTATACGATCTGTATGAAGTTTATCAGCGCTGGGTTGAGCTGTTCCCCCTGGCCTGCAAGAATGGCTGCGCCGCCTGCTGTACCCAGAGTGTTTTCATGTCAAGCCTTGAAGGAGAATTGATACTTGATTGTCTCATGAAAGAGGGTCGCGATAGCTGGCTGGCCGAAGAACTTGCCCGGAACGCATCAGGAAATAGCGGGATGCGTGCCACCACAAATCAGTATACCAGGGCCTGCCTTGAACAACAGGAAATCGGGGAGGCTGAGCCTGACGGTTGGAATTTTACCCCCTGTGTTTTTCTGGATGAGGATTCATGTTCAATTTATGATGTCCGTCCGTTCGGCTGCAGAAGTTTTATCTCCCTGGAGCAGTGCACAGGCATCAGCGGGGCGGAAATCGCCCCGATACATCTGACCGTTGGAACGGTCTTCACTCAGATAAATGAACATTTATGCAGTGACGGCGGATACTGGGGAAATATGACCGATATTCTGGCGTATCTTATGGCGGGTGATACATCGGCTGCAGCAGAGAGTCTGCAGCCGGCCCAGCCCATACCGGGATTTCTTCTTGAGCCGCGGGAAGTAAAGGTGGTAAATGATCTGCTGAAGCAGCTTCATGACCATGGTCCAGAAAAGCAGACTTTTGGCGATCTGATTGACAACTTCATGCCGATATAATAGGGTGTCTTACTTCATTTCGTTGCCGCCCAGGTGGCTTCGTGGAAATTTGACAAGGAGAGATGCAGTTGAGCGTAGCGCATACTTCCCCGGCAGGCATTTGTGTCTCAGTTGCAGGTAATAGTATAGACCAGGCAATTGCTTCTGCCAGGAACTCTGAGAACCTTGCAGATGTCATTGAGATCCGTCTGGACAGCTTTATGCGTCCGGAAATAGAGCCTTTTGTGGAAAAGATCAGCAAGCCTCTGCTCTTCACCAATCGTCCGGATTGGGAAGGGGGATCATACAAGGGTTCTGAAACAGCACGTCTCGGTCTGCTCTTAAAAGCGGTTACGCATGACTGCGCCCTGGTTGACCTGGAGCTTAAAGCAGCTCCGGAGTTACGGGGCGAACTGCTGGATGTTATCCTGAAGCATCCCCGGACAGGACTTATTATCTCATGGCATGATTTCAGCGGCACACCGTCCGGTGAAGAGCTGGGAGAAATACTGCAGCAGCAGATTGAATCCGGGGCACACGTGGGCAAGATCGTTACCACGGCAAATGACTACAGGGATGTGCTCAGGGTCCTGAACCTGCAGGAAACGGCAGCAGAAAACAATTTTCCCCTTATCGCTTTCTGCATGGGCCCTATCGGCATGATCAGCAGGCTGGCTACTTTGCAGTTGGGAGGCTTTATGACCTATGCCGCCCCTGACGGTGAAGAAGGAACCGCCCCCGGGCAGATTGCAGTTTCCACACTGCGAACCATGTTGAAAACACTGACTGGTGATGATTGACAAAACCAATTGTCAGGAAAAGGAGGATTAGGCGTAAAATGCAGGAACGGACATCAATCAACCCCAAGACCAAGGTTTTTGCCTTAATCGGCAATCCCGTATCCCACAGCATGTCACCGGCTATCCATAATGCAGCCTTTATGGAGCTGAATATCGACAGCATCTATGTTGCATTTCAGGTCGAGGATGTCAAAAGCGCCATGGCCGGTATGCGGGCCCTGGATAACTTTCGGGGTATGAGCGTCACCATACCCCATAAGATAGAGGTGATGCAGTATGTTGACGAGATACCGGAGGTGGACCGTTATATCGGATCGATCAATACGGTGGTCAAAGAGAGCGGTAAGCTGATCGGTTTTAATACCGATGGCCCAGGGGCCCTGAAGGCAATAATCGATGCCGGGGTTGAACTGGCGGGCAGGAATGTGCTCATGCT
>JAWVYE010000003.1:0-19188 GCA_033722905.1 Desulfobulbales bacterium | reverse complement strand
TAACAGTGCCGAGCCGCAGGCGCTACGTGGTTTCCCTTGCCCTTTTCGGTGATCAGCCTGAAACTGTCCTGCGGGAGATGGCCGAGACAGTCAGGGACCGGCTGCTCAATGATCCTGAAATCTCGCATGTAGAGCTTTCAGGTGTCAGGGACTATGAAATAAGCATCGAGATACCGCAAAGCGTTCTGCGCACCTATGGGCTTACCCTTGATGAAGTGGCTGCCAAGGTGCGTAAAGGCTCAGTGGATGTTCCCGGAGGAGCTATCCGTACTGAAAGCGGGGATGTGCTGGTGCGCGTGACCGAACGCCGTGATGTGGGCAGGGAGTTCGGCGGAATCCCCATAATTTCATCGCCGGATGGCACAGAACTCCTGTTGCAGGACATGGCCACCATCCGTGACGGCTTTGAGGAAACGGACAGTTTTGCCACCTTTAATGATAAGCCGGCAGTAATGATCGAGGTCTACAGAGTAGGGAAGCAGACCCCGATATCTGTGTCTGATGCGGTCCATCGTCAGATAGAGGAATTAAACGAAATCCTGCCCGAGGGCTTTGAACTGGTGGCCCGTAATGACCGCTCAAAAATATACCGGCAGCGGTTGAACCTGATGCTGCGCAACGGCTATATCGGCCTGGGGCTGGTTTTTATCCTGCTGGCTCTTTTTCTGGAAATACGGCTCGCCTTTTGGGTCAGCCTCGGTATACCCATATCCTTTCTCGGCAGTTTTCTGATCCTGCCATTTCTGGGTATGAGTATCAACATGGTTTCCATGTTTGCCTTTATTGTCACGCTTGGAATTGTAGTGGATGATGCCATAGTTGTAGGAGAAAATATCTACTACTACCGGCAACAGGGTATGGGGCGGCTTGAGGCCTCCATTACCGGAGCCCGTGATATAGCCATGCCGGTAACCTTCAGCGTGCTCACGAACATGGTCACGTTCATGCCGCTGTTTTTTGTCCCCGGGTTTATGGGGAAGATATTCAAGGAGATACCGGTGGTTGTGGTCATGGTCTTTTTTATCTCTCTCATCGAGAGCCTTTTTATTCTGCCCGCCCATTTAAGCCATAAGGACCGGAGGGGCGGCAAGAGGTTTTTGCCTAAACTGCATGAACTGCAGCAGCGTTTCAGCGCATTCTTCATGCATCTGGTCCGCAATCGTTATGGTCCTTTTCTGGCTCTGGTCCTGCGCTGGCGCTATGTCTCCATTGCAGCCGGCCTGATGATACTGCTGCTGGCCTTCGGTTTTATCAAAAGCGGCCGCTTGGGTTTTGAGTTATTTCCAAAGATAGAATCTGATTATGCCTCTGTGACCGCAAGGCTGCCCTTCGGCACTTCTGTTGAGCGCACTCTGGAGGTTAAGCGTTTACTGGTGCAGGCAGGCCAGAAAGTTGCAGGAGATAATGGCGGGGAGAAACTTGTTGAAGGTATTTATGCCTCTGTTAATGGCAACCAGACCGGGGTCCGCATCTACCTGACACCGCCAAAAATCCGGCCCATATCTACAGCTGAGATGACCCGGCTCTGGCGCCGTGAGGTTGGAGAAATTGCCGGTCTTGAATCAATCAAGTTTGAATCGGATGCAGGCGGGCCGGGACGCGGTCCCGCCATTTCAGTGGAGTTGAGCCATAGAGATGTCAAGGTGCTTGAGCTTGCCAGTGCAGAACTTGCAGATGCCCTGAGTTATTTTCCCAATGTCATGGATATTGATGATGGTTTTTCACCCGGCAAGCAGCAGATAGACTTCAAGGTCCGGCCCGAAGCCCAGAGCCTCAACCTGCAAGCCTCAGATATCGCCAGGCAGATTCGCCAGTCCTATTACGGGGCCCAGGCTATCCGGCAGCAGCGTGGACGGAGTGAGGTTAAGGTGATGGTACGGCTGCCCAAGGAAGAGCGTGTCTCAGAGTATCACCTGGAGGAAATGATACTGCGAACTCCTGACGGTGGTGAAATTCCGCTCCTGGACGCCGTTACGCTGCAGCGGGGAAGGGCAGACACAAGCATTGAAAGGCGCAACGGCAGAAGGGTGATCACAGTTTCCGTTGATGTCAGGCCAAGAAGCAAAGCGGCACAGGTTACAGACACCCTCAACTCTGAAATACTGCCGCAGGTTGTCAACCATTACCCCGGTCTCAGTTACAGCTATCAGGGGCGTCAGGCTGACAGGGCTGAAAGTATCAGGAGCCTGATCAGGGGTCTTTTGATCGCCCTTATTATTATTTTTGCCATGCTGGCCATACCTCTGAACAGTTATATCCAGCCCATAGTCATTATGGCGGCAATTCCCTTTGGTCTTGTGGGTGCGGTTATCGGGCATATAATAATGGGCTACAGCTTAAGCGTGCTCAGCCTTTTTGGTGTGGTGGCACTTTCCGGGGTGGTGGTCAATGATTCTCTTGTTCTTATAAATTTTGCCAACAGGCGCAGATTAAAGGGTATGGCAGCCATAGATGCCATTCAGGAAGCAGCCATCCAGCGCTTCAGGCCGGTAATGCTGACGACCCTGACCACGTTCGGCGGCCTGGCGCCAATGATCTTTGAGACATCACGCCAGGCAAAATTTTTGATCCCCATGGCTGTCAGCCTTGGCTACGGGATTCTTTTTGCCACCCTGATAACACTGATTATCGTGCCTTCATTCTATATTATTGTCGAAGATTTCAGGATCCTGTTCGGGGTGCAGACTGATATACACTGACGCTCAGCTTCAGATCAGCCAACTATTTGACCGGCGCCAGACCAGGCACCAATAGTTGCGCCTTTAGTGACCAGCCATTAACTGTCAGGTATGCGGGTAAGAACAAGCAGGGTTCAGAAGCCAGAAAACACAAGAAAAAACGCTAAGAAATTTTCAAGGTTATATGAAAGACAATAGCAACTCATTTGATGAGCTGTGTACGGGAGGCAAACGTTGTTGTTGTTTCCCGGCTTCTGGCTTCTGAACCCTGCCTGCCCATACGAATCAATATGTTATTTATTGCTGCATTTTCTTTGCAAGCAGCTCCAACTGTCCCCTGACGCTACCGTTACGTGTTACAGCCTCGGTAATTACCCTGATGGAATGCAGTACCGTAGAATGATCCCGGTTAAAGGCCTTACCAATTTCCGCCAGCGCCTGATCTGTATATTTTCTTGCCAGATACATGGAAACCTGACGGGGGAATGCGATTGTTTTCTTGCGCGATTTGGACTGCAAGTCCGAAACTGTGACTTTAAACTGCCGGGCCACAAAATCCCTGATCAGCTCTGCGGTTAACTCCTGGCTGTTGCCTATGATTTCAGATACAACCTCCTTGGCCATGCTCAAGTCAGGACTTTTTTGCAATAGAGAGGATTTGGCCCTGAGCCCGACAATTGCGCTTTCGAGCTTACGGATATCCCCACTAATGCTTTGTGCCAGGTATTCCACCAGTTCTTCTGTAAGCTCCATTCCACAATTTACTGCCTTGCGCTTGATAATGAGCCTGCTGGTCTGAAGGTCAGGCGGGTTGATCGTTGAAATCAGGCCGGCAGACATACGGGAGCGGAATCCCTCATCAATATTGATCAATTCCCTGGGAGTATTGGATCCCGTTAAAATAATACGCTTGCCTGACTTGATGAGGACATCAAGCAGTTCATTGAGCTCTTCCTGAGTCTTGACCTTGCCGGTTAGACATTGGACATCCTCAATGAGCAATACATCACAGTTGTTATGATACTTTGCCTTAAACGCGTCCATAGTATTGGACTTGATACGGGAAACCATCTCAGAGGAAAACTGCTTGGCTGTTAAATAATAAAGTCTGGTTCCCGGATAATTATTTACTATTGCATGGGCAACGGCATGGGTCAGATGACTTTTGCCCAGACCGGTAGCCGCATTTATATAGAGTGAAGAGCCAAAGGACGTCTCACCATTGGCAATAGCCTTGCAGGCTGAATGGGCCAGCAGATTTGATTCCCCCACCATGAATTCTTCAAATGTATACTTTGGGTGAAGATTTTTTATATTAGAGGCGGCTTCAGGAATTGCCGGCAGGCGCAGTTGTTCCCTGGTCGAGCCCTCCAGCAAAGGCTGCGTCTTGTCTATAAAGTTGGCGTTGTTGTATGTAAGGTGAATCCTTGCCTTGTTGTTTCCCAATTGCACGAGACTTTCCTGGATAACATCAAGGTAGTTCTCCTGCACCCAACTGCAAAAGAATTTATCCGGACATGCCAGTTCAATAAGGTTTTCATCTGCCTTGACACAGGTCAAGGGTTCAATCCACAATTGCTGAACCGCTTCAGGCAGTTTATGTTTTAGAAATTCTTTGACTTCATTCCAAAGCATCGGGGTCGCTCCATCCAGAAATAAATTAGACCGATCAACTAACTCTCCCCCCGGGTATATCAGTTCCTAACTGCAGTGTTCCTTTCTCCATGGAACGAATTTGAGCTTGCTGCTACAGAGGAATTACAGGGGCAATTGATGAAAAAACAATATAAATAACCGAACTCAACAATTACTTCTTAGGGCATTTTTTTAATAGAAACTCCGATGCTCGTCAAAGACGATTTACGATGATTTTACTTTTTGTACTTGCACAGTTTTCAACAATTTCCTCTCCCACTCTATTGCTTAATTTAGAAACAAAAAGCGGTCTAATTATGCAAAAAGTCATGCTTTTCAGAAAATATTAAATTTGTATCAAGATTATATAGAGTTATGAAGCAGGCTGATTTGTTTAATAATGATTGTTGATAAAACTTTTATCTTTTTTTCTCCTGTTTTCTCCTGTTTTCTCCCAATACCTATTTTTTGTACTTTTTTTAAAAAAAAAGCCAAAAATGTATTTTTATTTTTCTTTTAAAATGATTCTTATACCACAAAGTGGCACGACTGCATTATCTACTCGATAAATTTGAATTTTTACAATATGCTGCATTCCCTAGCTAGGAAAATGTCCCTGCCCTCAATGTACTTGCATTGGCGTAAACCCTACATTTTCCGAGAATCGGGGGAAGGATAATGCCATCCCGCAGGCTATTATCCGACAATGGCTCTGGCAAATGTAAATACAACTACCTCAGACGCATGACTGCCCATAAGGACCCTGGCACATTCATTTACAGTTGCCCCGGTGGTGAAAACGTCATCCACCAGAAGAACCTTTTTGTTTTTGATTTTATCCGGCCTGCCAACCTTAAATGCATTTTTTACATTTCGACGCCGTTCCGCGCCAGTGAGAGAAGTTTGCGGACGGCTCCACTGATGCCTGAAGAGGATATGGGGATCTATCTTGTGTTTCCATTCGGGAAAAATTTTTTTACTCAGAATAAATGCCTGGTTGAAACCTCTCTGGCGCAAACGTTTATTATGGAGAGGTACAGGAACGATAACATCCGGATCTGGCAAAGGCTGGGCCAGTAAATATTGTTGAGCCAGGGCTGCAAACGTTGCAAGGCCATACATTTTGCCACCGTACTTAAATGTTTTGACGGCTTCTGTAACGGGTGATCGGTAGCCCACAGCTGCCCGGGCCTGTTGAAAGTGCCAGTCATTTATAAGACAGAAGCCGCAGAGATGATTTGCGCCTCCTGCTTGATCAAACGGTTTGCCGCATGTGATGCAGAATGGTTCGCAAATCAGCCGGATCTCCTGTCTGCATGAAGCGCAGTATGAAATATTCTCATGGGACTTCATGCCAGTGCCGCAGGCAAGACAGCGCTCTGGAAAAAGAATATCCAGCAGGGCCGGCCATAGTCCATTTCTGATACTCTTTCCCATTTTCAAATGAGTGTAAGGTCAGCGCTGTATGGCAATTGCTGCAGCACATGATACCTTGTTATTAAATTAATTTGGAATATGCCGGTTGCAATCCCAAAACGTATATGCTAGTTCTTGCTGCACTTTTGGCACAGATGAGTAGCTTTTAGCTCACATTTATAATAAAGGTAACAGCATAGCCCTGTTGTCAAAGATACACACTATCAGTTTAATAATAGCTTTTCCCGGTTCCCATATGTCAGAAACTAACAGATAAGGAAATCCCAATGACAGCACAGACCATTATATATACAGAAATAGATGAAGCCCCTGCCCTGGCAACCTATTCCCTGCTGCCCATTCTCCAGGCTTATACAAAAAGCTCCGGGATAATCTTCACAAAAAAGGACATCTCACTGGCCGGCAGAATACTGGCAAATTTTCCGGAATACCTCAGCGCAGGCCAACAGGTTCCTGACTACCTGGCTGAACTCAGTGACCTTGTCAGGCTGGCTGAGACCAATATCATCAAACTGCCAAACATCAGTGCGTCCATACCTCAATTGAAAGCAGCAATCAAAGAACTGCAGGGCAAGGGCTGCGCCATTCCCGACTATCCTGATGAACCCGAAACCGATGCTGATAAGAAAATTCAGCAGCGCTATGCAAAGGTACTCGGAAGTGCGGTAAACCCTGTTTTAAGAGAAGGCAACTCTGACCGGCGTGCTGCGGCTTCAGTTAAAATGTTCGGTCGCAAGAACCCGCATCGTTTAATGAAGGAATGGCCGGCGGATTCGAGATCAAGGGTCGCACATATGACAGAAGGAGATTTTTACGCCAGTGAAAAATCCACAACAATTGATCATGCCTGTGAGGCGCGCATTGAGTTTGTAGGTGATGATGACCGGAAAACCGTGCTGAAAGAAAAAATTGCGTTACAGTCCGGCGAGGTCCTTGACTGTTCGGTCATGAATGTCCGTTCCCTGAGAAAATTCTATGAGGAGCAGATTGATGCTGCCCGGCATGACGGACTCCTTCTATCGCTGCACCTCAAGGCAACTATGATGAAAGTTTCCGACCCGGTCATGTTCGGCCACTGTGTTGCTGTTTACTATAAAGAGGTCTTCAAAAAGCATGCAACAATCATAAAAGAGCTGGGAGTGAATGTGAACAACGGCCTGGGTGACCTTTACATGAAACTCCAAAACCTGCCGGAATCGCAACGGAAGGAAATTGAGACGGACATCGATGCCGTTTACCAGACACAACCGAAATTGGCCATGGTCGACTCCAGCAAGGGAATCACTAACCTGCATGTACCCAACAACATTATTATCGATGCATCCATGCCCGTCTTTATCCGTGACGGCGGCAGAATGTGGGGGCCGGATGACCGGCTCCATGACTGTATTGCCATGATACCTGACAGGTGTTATGCCCCGATCTACCAGGAAGTGGTCAATGACTGCAAACAGCACGGGGCCTTTGATCCAGCAACCATGGGAAGTGTTGCCAACATTGGCCTGATGGCCCAGAAGGCAGAGGAATACGGATCCCATGACAAGACATTTATAGCTCCTGCCAAAGGCAGTGTCCGCATTATTGCCACTTCCGGCATGACCCTGCTGGAGCAGAATGTGGCAGAGGGTGATATCTTCAGGTCCTGCCAGACAAAAAACGCAGCAATCCGTGATTGGGTCAAACTGGCTGTAAACAGGGCCAGGGCAAGCGGTGATCCGGCGATTTTCTGGCTCGATGCAAACAGAGGTCATGACTACGAGATTATTACCAAGGTCAAAACCTACCTGACCGAACACGACACATCCGGCCTGGATATCAGTATAATGGAGCCCAGGGAGGCGATGCGTACAGCACTGGCCAGGATCAGAAATGGGCAAAATACTATTGCCGTGACCGGTAATGTCCTGCGTGATTATCTTACAGACCTGTTCCCTATTCTTGAATTGGGCACCAGCGCCAAAATGCTGTCAATCGTACCTCTTATGAACGGCGGCGGCCTGTTTGAGACCGGGGCCGGCGGCTCAGCCCCCAAGCATGTTCAGCAGTTTCTGCAGGAGGGGCATCTGCGCTGGGACTCCCTTGGCGAGTTTTGCGCCCTTGTCCCTTCTTTCGAGCATATTTACAGGACATTCGGCAATGAAAAGGCCAGGATTTATGCCCAGACCCTAGACCGGGCCATTGGCCGGTTTCTCGAAAACGAAAAGTCACCGTCACGGAAAGTACGTGAACTGGATACCCGCGGCAGTCATTTCTACCTGGCTTTATACTGGGCTCAGACCCTGGCTGAACAGGACAGTGACAGTGACCTGCAGGCACGCTTTGCTGAGGTGGCTCAGAAGCTTGGCGCAAATGAGGAAAAAATTATTACCGAATTCAATGAGGCCCAGGGGCAACCGGTTGATATCGGGGGATATTATCGGCCTGATCCGGTTAAGGTTGACCAGGCAATGAGGGCCAGCACTACGTTTAATGCGATAATTGACGCCCTGTAGTAAGTGGCAATGAAATGCTATGCTGCAGGCTTATATTCCTCCTGATCACTCTCCTTTGGCACCGCAAAACTCTACTGCTCGCCTGAGTGCAGACTAAGTACCGGTATATGCACCGGCAAGGGCTGATAGCGTAAACTTTTCCTTACATTCAGGTGCCCAAGCTTCAACTTGACTTCAAATAATAGAGAGGGTAAGTACAGGGAATATATTTCTTGGAAACACTTGCTACAGAAGAGACTTACCCTGTAAAGAGCAATTCAGATTTTATGAGATTTTTTAGCACCAATATATATCTATCCAGTTTGGCACTATGAGTAACTTTGACACACCACCAAAAATGAGCGGCCTTCTTATCGGGGGCTCCGGCCTCATCGGCGGCTACCTGCTGCATTATTTCAAAACCAAGACCCCGGAAATCGATGTCAGGTCACCAAACAGTAAAAAATTGAGCCTGCGGGAACTGGACGATATCATCAGCTACTTTAAACGGCATAAGCCTGACTTTGTAATTAATTGTGCCATTACAGCCATCAGAAGTGATGCATTGCTGTCATATGAAGTCAATTATCTGGGGAGCATTAATCTGGCCCGGGCCGCTCTTGCCTTAAACATACCTTATATTCACATCAGCTCCGCGGCCACCCTTCCTCCTGGTGAAAATCTAACCGAAGAAGACCAACTGCCCCTGGACGCTTCCCTGTCAAACTATGCCAAATCAAAACTGATGACCGAGCTGACCCTGCGAAAAATGCACCGGCAGTTCGGCTTGAAATACACCCTCATCCGGCTTGCCATTGTCTATGGAGCCCATGACCATAAAATACAGGGAATAAACAGGCTGCTGTTCAATATAGTTGACCGGGCCATGCCCTTCATGCTGACCAAGAAAAAAGGCGTACTTCACTCATATTCAAATGCCAACAAGGTTCCCTATTTTATCCACCATATCCTGAAAAACCCAGAAGAGTTCTCCGGGCAGCATTACCATTTTGTTGACCCTCAACCCGTTGATCTTGCTCAGCTAATTCTGACAATCAAGAAGTACATGAACCTGAAAACACCGCGTGAGATTTATATTCCTTATCCGGTGGCCAAGGCGGGGAACAATTTTATGAACTGGGTCATAAAGGTTTTCAACCGTTTAGGGTACAAGGCACATGTACCGGCAGAAATGATCTTTCTGGAAAATTTTTACAAAACGCAAACCCTGTCCTGTGAAAAGCTGAAAAAGTCCAGTTTTGTAGACCCCAATCCCCAGGCAACCATTTTTACGGAACTGCCGTCCCTCATTGAATACTACATTGCCCGCTGGAACCACCTGAATCTTTTTTCCTCCTTCAGCAGCAAGGATTTCACTGCCAGACACGCAACAATAAAAAATACCGGCCAGGCTGATGAGCTGGCGGAAAAATTTATGGATGCCCCGGAAAAACTTCTGGATTCAATGCACAAAGCCGGCATTGAACCATTAAAAGATATCCAGCAATTTATTTATCCCGATGAAGCTATTTAACCGGCTCCGGGCATTAGTGCTCATTCCTTATGCCCTGTCACTTACCCTTCTGGTCAGCCTGATTACACTATTTGTGACCCTGGTTCTGCGCCGGGAAGCAGACTCTGTTCAAGGCCTGGCTTCCTGGTGGGCCGGTTCAATCTGCAAGGCTGGTGGTGTTGAAGTTGTTGTCAGCAGACAAGAGGAGCTTGACCCTGAAAAGCCTTATATATTTGCTGCAAACCACCAGAGCCAGTTTGACATTTTTGTTCTGCAGGGCTACCTGGGGGTCAACTTCCGCTGGCTGGCCAAGAAAGAGCTTTTTGCTGTGCCGATATGGGGAAATGCCATGCGCAGAGCAGGCTATATCCCCATTGACCGGAGTCATGGCAGAGAGGCAATAAAAAGCCTGGATGAGGCTGCAAAAAAAATTGCTGCGGGAACTTCGGTAATTATTTTTCCCGAAGGCACCCGAAGCCTGGACGGAAAACTGCATGACTTCAAGGCGGGCGCCATGGTACTGGCAATAAAATCAGGGGTACCGATTGTACCTGTCGCCATTCTCGGCACCTTTGAAATTCTCCCCAAAGGTAAGCTGATGATGACCCCCGGAAAGGTCCAAATACGCACTGGAACTCCTATTATTACCAAACAATATAATTCCAGGGATAAACATGAGCTGGCCAAAATATCCCACAAGGCCGTAGCCGAACTTTTGCATGCATAATTATCAGAAAGAAAATGAATGAGAGTTGACTATTGGGCCAGTATACGATAAGGCTAACTAGCTTCATCAAAATAGCCGATCTGCATATGGGCTCTGGACTCCGGAGTGCATAGGTCTATTCATATAGTGAATTGGGCAGAGAAAAAAATACCAGGAACTATGAACATAAAGGGCCGGTAAGTATGATTTCATTATATTTCAGAAAACTGTTAGAATCCAAGCACCTGAATTCTCTGTTTCCGTGCTCCTGTGCCTCCTTGCGGACTGCTGTTATTTTTATTTTAGCGGCCCTGCTTATTGCGGCACCTCTTGCCTGCCTGGCAACTGAAAAATCAAAAACCCTTGTATTGCCTCTCAAGATAAATACGCCAACTGATAAGGCTCGTCTGACCAACACCATTGATTCGGCTTTGCAACAGGCCCTTGAGTCGAGTCCGGCCCGTATGCGAATCTTCAGCCTGTTACAAAGAAACGAGGCGAAGGTTTATTTTGATTATAACACCTCCTGGCCGCCCCCACTTGAAGCATTACAAAAGTTTGGCTCTGAAACTGCTGCTGACGTAAGCTACATTGCGGTAGGGTCTCTGACAAAACTTGGGGACAGTATCAGTATAGATATAAAGGTATACAACCTGCTCGATCCTTCTGCACAGACATTTTACTACCTGGATGGCCAGGACCTGGAAAATATTGAGCAATCCATGGATAATATCTTCAGAGATGTTCTCGCCTATACCGGGCGCTCCTTTCTGGTCGCCAGTATTACCCCTGAAGGAAATACCAGAATAGACAGCGGTGCCATTTTAAGGAATATTTCCAGCCGTCCGGGAGATATTTATGAAACCGAGCAGCTGCGTAATGACATCAAGAATGTTTTCAAAATGGGATACTTCGACGATGTCAGGATCAGGGTGAAAGATACAGAAAAGGGCAAGGCAGTAATCTTTGAAGTCAAGGAAAAGCCTGTCGTCGGTCAGGTTGGCATCAGCGGCCGCAAAGAGTTGAAAGAAGATGACATCCGCGAGGTGATATCCATCATCCCCAATACCATACTCAATTCCCAAAGGATCCGTGAATCAGTTGATAACATCAAATCTCTTTATAAATCAAAAGGATTCTATAATACCGATGTAACCCCGGAACTCAGCTACCCTAAAGCCGACAGGGTGAATATTGAATTCAGCATCACAGAGGGGGAAAAGGTCTATATCAAGGATATCAAGTTTGTGGGCAACGATTCCTTCAAGGAAAGTCAACTGAAAAAGGCGATGGGCACCAAGGAAAAAGGGTTGCTGTCATGGTTTACCGATTCAGGTGTCCTGACTCGTGATATCCTGGAGCAGGACACTGCCAGGATCACATCTTTTTATCACCATCATGGTTTTATTGAAGCAACGGTCGGCATACCGGAAATAACCCAGGATGGTGAATGGCTGTATATCACCATTGATATTTCAGAAGGCAACCGATACAGGGTTGGCACCATAGAGTTCAACGGCGACATCATCGGCAACAAGGAAGAACTGTCAAACATGCTCAGAATAAACGACGAGGAGTATTTAAGCCGGAATATCCTGCGTGAGGATATTCTCCGCCTCAACGACTTCTATGCAGAAAACGGCTATGCATTTGCCGAAGCCACGCCAACTGTCAGAACCGACAAGGAGCAAAAGCTGGTTGACATAACCATCGATATAAACAAAGGAGATCTTGTCTATATAAACAGAATTAACATCAGAGGTAATACCAGAACCAGGGACAAGGTTATCCGCAGGGCCCTTCTGATCAGGGAGAAAGGGATTTTTGATGCAAAAGCACTGCGCCTGAGCCATCAACGTTTGATGCGCCTAAACTTCTTTGAGGATGTATCCATAACCCCAGAGCCCACTCCGGATAAAACCAAGATGGACCTGAAGGTTGAAGTTAAAGAAAAGCCTACAGGGGCTTTCAGTGTTGGTGCCGGGTACAGCTCAGTTGACGGGCTGATGTTCATGGCTGAAATCAGCCAGGACAACTTTCTGGGCCGGGGCCAGCGCTTAGCATTATCAGCAAACATAAGCGGCTCAACCACGCGCTACAATCTCAGTTTTACCGAACCCCATTTTTACGACTCCCAGCTCATGGTCGGTCTGGATTTTTACAACTGGCTGCGTGAGTATGATACGTACACCAGAGATTCCAGGGGGGCTGCCTTCCGGTTCGGTTATCCTGTCTGGGAACTATGGAACGCCTCATTTTCTTATGGTTATGACGACACAGAACTGACCGATGTCGACCTGGAAAATGCCGCGCCCTCAATCATCGAATCCATGAATGTCAATGTCACAAGCTATGTGACCTTCAACCTTTCCCGGGACACCCGTAACAATCTCTTCGCCACTACCCGGGGCTCCCATAACATTCTGCATACAAAATATGCCGGCGGCTTCCTGAGCGGCGACAGCCAGTTCACCAAAGTTGACGGTTCCACAAGCTGGTTTTTCCCGGGCTTCTTTTTTGATGAAACCGCCTTCCATATAAGGTTGTCAGCAGGACAGGTCTGGGAAAACGAGGATGACAAGCTACCTGACTTTGAAAAGTTCTACCTTGGCGGCATCAATACCATCCGCGGTTTCGAGACACGCTCAATTGCAGTTGAGGTCACGGACCCTGAGTCCGGAGAGACCTATAAGGTCGGCGGCAAGAACATGTGGTTCGCCAACCTGGAATATCTCTTCCCTATTGTCAAGCAGGGCGGCTTACGCGGTCTAGTCTTCTATGATGCGGGCAATGTATACGCAGAAGACTGGGACTTTGATGATATTAAGCAAAGTGTAGGAGCAGGCCTGCGCTGGTTGTCGCCCATGGGTCCGATGCGTATTGAATGGGGCTATGTCATCGATCCCGAGCCGGGCGAAGACTCCAGTAACTGGGAATTCGCCATAGGCGGAAGTTTTTAATTATAGCGACCGTTCGTCTCTGCAGAACAAGCAATAACTATGCACCATTTTACTGTCAGATTCTTATTGCACCGCAGCTAAACACTGCATCATACACACCCTTTTTTCAGATGGACGAACTCCTCAGCTTATTAGACGCTGACCACAGGCGTATTAATCTTACCGGGTTGCATGGGTGCAGCTATGCTGTTATAGCAGCCCAAATAAGCGCCAGGGCGGGGAGGTCTCTTCTTTTCATAGCTCCATCGGAGCGCCAGGCTGAACTGGCTGTCCAGGATATCAGCCTGTTCTCCACGGCACCGGTTATCTACTATCCCGGTTTTGATATCCCCCCTTACACACCGCTGTCACCTGACCAGGCCACGGTTGCAGAGCGGCTCAATGCTCTCTACCGGATTCTTACAGCTGATGAACCAGTAATCTTCGTAGCCTCCTGTGAGTCATTACTGCGCAGAGTCATCCCTAAAAAAACTCTCGGATCTTTGGCGGAATTGATTATCCACAATGAAGATATTGTCCAGAGTGATTTACTCCAAGACCTGGTTAACCTTGGTTATGAAAATGTCTCCCTGGTTCAAGTTATTGGGGATTTTTCCGTCAGAGGCGGGATTGTCGATATTTTCCCACCCGGTTACGAGGCGCCGGTACGCCTGGATTTTTTCGGCGATACAGTCGAATCCTTAAGAACCTTTGATCCCATCTCGCAGCGCTCGATTATGGATATTGATGAAGCGGTAATCCTTCCTGCCAGCAATATCCTTTTCCCTCCTGTTGCCTCTGCAGAGCATGTCAGGATCCAGGCACGCTTTCAAAAAGAAGCGGAAATCCTTAACTGGCCACCTGATGCCCTTGATGCCTTATTGGAAAAAATCAGCTCAGGGACCCGTTTTCCCGGTATTGAATTTTTTCTGCCGCTTTTTTACAGCAGCCAAAATGGCTGCCCCGGCCCCCTGCAGTATCTCCCTGAAAAAACCATTATTTTCAGTGCTGACCCCATTGAAATAAAACGCTCTAAAGAGCTTGCCTGGGAACGGATCATGGCCAATTATCAAGAGTCGTTATCCTCTCACACCCCGGCCCTGACACCGGAAACCGTATTTATTTCTCCCGGCAGTTTATCCAGGGAGCTGGATGCGTTCACCCAGGTTCAGGTTTTTGATTTTCATGAAAATAACGAGGATGCTGTCCGAACCGTTCATTTTACCTCGCAAAACCATGCTTCTCTCAAACATGAAATGGATCTGCAGAGAAAACAGCAGGGATTGCTTGTGCCTCTGGCCTCGGTGCTTGAAAAATGGCGTGCTGAGGATGAATCCGTGGTAATGGCCTGCCGTTCTTCCCGCCATAGCAGCCACCTTGCTGAACTGTTAAGCCATTATGATATTTCTGCATCTATGCAGGACCCTCCCCTGGAGTTTTCTACTATTTGCAAGGCAAAGGAAAAGGCAGCTATCCTACTCATGAACCAGCCTATATCAGAGGGTTTTGACCTCATGCTGCCAACCGGCAAAAAGGTTCATGTCCTCTCCGAAAGCGAACTGTTCGGTGAACGACGCCTCGGCCCCAGAAAGAAAAGAAGGCCGGCCCGGGACGAGGAGCTGCGCTTTGATGAGCTCAGCCGGGACGATATCGTAGTCCACAGAGAACACGGCTTGGGGATGTATAAGGGATTGGTGACTTTAACCTTGAAAAATATCACCAATGATTTCCTTGAGATTCACTACCAGGGCGAGGACAAACTCTATGTGCCTGTTGACCGCTTGAACTCTATCAGCAAATACAAGGGGATCTCGGACAAAAAACCCAAGCTTGACAAGCTGGGCAGCAAAAAATGGCTGCAAACAAAGAAAAAAATTCAGGAGTCCGTCTGGCAGGTGGCACATGACCTGCTCAAACTTTACGCCAAAAGGGAACTGCAGAAATCATCAGCATTATCGCAGCCGGGGGAACTTTATCAGGAACTGGAGGAATCATTTTCCTTTGATGAAACACCAGGGCAGCAGAAAGCCATATCCGAGGTGCTTGACGACCTGACATCTGAACAGATAATGGACCGCCTTATATGCGGTGATGTCGGGTACGGCAAAACAGAGGTGGCTGTGCGCGCTGCATTCAAGACCATTGAGGATGGTTTCCAGGTTGCCATGCTGGTACCTACCACTGTTTTGGCTGAACAGCATGTAAAGACCTTCAAGGAACGCTTTTCCGGTTTTCCTGTGGAGGTTGAATGCATCAACCGGTTTCGCACCCAAGCAGAACAGAAAAAAATTCTTAATACACTGAAAGCCGGCAAACTAGACATGATCATAGGGACTCACCGGCTTCTTTCCAAAGATGTAAAGTTCAGCAGACTGGGCCTGCTCATTATTGATGAAGAGCACCGTTTTGGCGTAAGCCACAAGGAGAAGATCAAACAAATCAAGTCTGAGGTAAATGTCCTCACCCTCACTGCCACCCCTATTCCCAGGACCTTACAGTTCTCCCTCCTCGGCATCAGGGACCTGTCGGTGATAAATACTCCGCCGGAGCACAGGCGCTCCATTAAGACCTTTGTCGCCCGCTATGACGAGCTGGTCATCAAGGAAGCCATAACCAGAGAATTGCAACGAGGCGGTCAGACCTTTCTGGTGCACAACAGGGTCCAGTCAATTGCGGAAATGGCGCGGAAAGCAAAAAAACTGGCGCCCCAGGCCAGGATAGCCGTAGCACACGGTCAAATGCCGGCAAAACAGCTGGAAGAAATAATGGTCCTCTTTGTAAACAAGGAAATAGATGTTCTGATCTGCACCACAATTATTGAATCGGGCCTGGATATTTCAAGCGCCAACACTATAATCATTACCAGGGCAGACAGGTTGGGACTGGCTGAAATTCACCAGCTGCGCGGCCGGGTCGGCAGAAGCAGTGAGCAGTCTTACGCTTATCTCCTGGTCCCCAGTCTTGACGGGCTAAGCAAAGAGGCCAAGGCCCGGTTACGGACACTTCTTGAGCATTCCGAACTGGGAGGAGGCTTCAAGCTTGCCATGAGCGACCTGCAAATCCGTGGCGGGGGCAACATCCTTGGCATATCCCAGAGCGGCCATATTGCTGCAGTAGGCTATGACCTCTACCTCGAACTCCTGCAAAAAACCGTTTCTGACCTCAAGAGCCAGGCAACAGAGGATGAGATTCAAGATTCTGTTGACCCTGAGATAAATCTCCAGGTTTCTGCCTACATCCCGGAAAAATATATCGCAGATACATCACAGCGCTATATTGCCTATCGAAAAATTGCAGGCGTAATGGATTATACGCAGTTGGCAGAGCTAAAAGAGGAACTCCTGGACAGATACGGCCCCCTGGCTGCGGAAACCCAAAACCTTTTTGATTTAATGGCGTTGAAATTAAAATTAAAAAAACTCATGATAACCAAGCTTGAGCAGGGCAAGGACATGCTTGTTTTTTCCTTTCATGCGCAAACACCGGTGGGCCCGCAAAAGATTCTTTCTCTCCTGGAAAAAGCTGAAAGCAATATGAGGTTTTCTCCAGATGCCCGGCTTATGGTCCCCTTAGCCAACCGGGAAAGCTATTCCCCCCAGGCTATTCTTCATACTGCCAATGAAGTGGTTGATTCTCTTCAGATAAAGGAGTCTTACTCATTAAAATAATTGCTGATCCTACCCTTACAGCAAACTGCCCTTTTTTATATTTCACATTTAACACCCTAGAATCAGACAACAAATTATAGAGTTGCAATAAATTGCATTTGACATTTTGGGCCAATATGAGGTAGTAGCTGTAGGGTGAATTGGTATTCCTGAAAAAACTGAAAACATTATCAGTACAATTATAGACTGAAAACTAACTTGGAGGTGAGGCAAGAATGAAGAAAATTATCACTTGCGTTGGGGGACTGGCTCTTGTTTTGACATCTACATCAACAGTACTGGCGGGCGCTGTTGACAACAAGACAAACTGGAGTGCGGAATATATCAGGACCTTGAACAGAAATGCAGCAACAGATTATGCCGACATTGCAATGTACAACCCCGCTGGAACCGTAAAGCTTGAAGAAGGCTTTACCCTTAACGGTTCAATCCAGTTTTTGACCAAAGATTATGAAAATAATATTCAAAGTGGCATCACCGAAACAAAACTCATGGGGGAATCCGATGAGCCTTCTTATATCCCCGGGATTTTCGGCGTTTACAACAGAGAAAAATGGTCCCTGTACGGCGCCTTAAGTAATATTGGTGGTGGCGGCAAGGTTGATTACAGCAAGGGCAATAAGACAACATATGATGTTGGCGCTTATTTGGGCGGTTTCTATAATGTTTTTTTAGAAGGGCTGTTCTTTGCAGACTTTTCTGAAGGCAGTCTGGAGGGCGAGAGCTACTACCTCGGCTATACCTTAGGGGGTGCCTACAAATTCAACGATATGGTATCTGTTTCTCTTGCAGCCAGGTATGTTGATGCATCTGTTGATGCTAAAGGCGAAGTCACCATAATACCAATTCCCAACAGCGGTATGCATAGCCTTGATGCTCAAATTGAATTTGACCAGGAGGCTGATGGCTGGGGAGGCGTTATCGGGATGAATATCGCACCCAGTGATGTGCTAAATATAGGTATACGCTATGAGACAGAGGTTGACCTTGACTTCAAATCCAAGGTGCTTGATGGCACCAACACCAGAGGTGAGGAGCTTGTATTGCCGCTCATAGGAATCATTGACGGCGAATCTGTCACCAGGAACCTGCCTGCCATTCTCGGGCTTGGCTTATCCTATAAAATCAGTGATAAGCTACGGGTGGAAACCAACCTGACTTACTATTTTAATGAAAATGCAGACTGGGATGGTGCTGAAGATATGGTGGACAACGGTTATGACATTGGCATAGCCCTTGAATACATATTTAATGAAAAACTCCTTGGCTCAATAGGGTACCTGCATACTGAACTTGGTATGGATCCCGGCGATATAATGTCGCCGGAAAATCCTGAGCTTGATGCCAATACCCTGGGCATTGGTATTGCATATGCATTTAATGAAAAATTGCATACCAACATATCAATTGGCAATGCATTTTATGAGGATGAAAGCTTTGTCTCTGAATTAACTGGAGCCAAAGTCGAATATAAAAAGAATGTCTTTTTCCTGGCCCTGGGCCTTGAGTACCGTTTCCATTAAAAAAAGAGCGGAAATTGGATGCAGAAAAGCCCCGGCGTTTACACCGGGGCTTTTTCATTGCACCTGAAAATATGCTCTATGCAGTAAAATGTGGTCGGGGCGGCAGGATTTGAACCTGCGACCTCCTGCTCCCAAGGCAGGCGCGCTAACCAGGCTGCGCTACGCCCCGATCCGCTTCGAATAAAGACCATATTCACTACCATTAGAGACAGTTTAACGTCAAGGAAAAAGGTTGAACTCAGAAGGAAAAAGATTTATTTTACAACATTGTAAAAGTATTGACGAAGTGACTTTTATATACTATAGAACCCGCTTCTAATACTGTTCCTCGGTAGCTCAGTTGGTAGAGTCCGCCGCCGGCGGATTAACCACCATGTCAGTCGAGGAGTTGGTAAACATAAGCCAGGAATAAAAAGAGAATATGCTCCTCGGTAGCTCAGTTGGTAGAGCAGGTGGCTGTTAACCACCCTGTCGCTGGTTCGAGTCCGGCCCGGGGAGCCAGAATGGACCAAGGCCGTTTTTCTCAAGAGACACGGCCTTTTACTTTTGGGAGGCCACATTTTTTTCCGCACGCAAATCAACTGGTTGTCTATAGTTCGGCTGCAGACGCCCATCTTT
>JAWVYE010000002.1:0-22984 GCA_033722905.1 Desulfobulbales bacterium | reverse complement strand
CTTTGTTAAAGAAAGAGGCCATCATGAAAATTGCCGTAATGAAAGAAATGCACGAGGGGGAGTTGCGGGTCCCTCTTATCCCGGCTACTGCAGAAAAACTTGTCAAACTTGGTGCTGAATTAGAGATCGAATCGGGTCTCGGACTGCCATGCCGCTTTACCGATGCTGATTATGAGAAAGTCGGGGCCAGGGTGAATGGAGACCGCAAGGATATGCTCCGGACGGCTGATATTATACTCCGGCTGCGCAAGCCGCCAATCGATGAGATAGATTTGATGAAAGAGGGGTGTATCCATATCAGCTATCTCGATCCGTTTAAAGAACTTGAACTGGTTGACAGGATGAAGACCTGCAAGATCAGTGCGGTCAGCCTGGAGATGCTGCCCCGTTCAACCATTGCCCAGAAAATGGATGTGCTGAGCTCCCAGGCGAACCTGGGTGGCTATATGGCAGTGATAATTGGAGCCGAGCAGCTGGACAAGATCCTGCCCATGATGACCACGCCCGCCGGTACGATCAAACCGGCGAAAGTCTTTATCATTGGTGTAGGTGTTGCCGGCCTGCAGGCCATTGCCACGGCCCGCCGTCTGGGGGCCCGGGTGGAGGCCTTTGATACCCGCCCGGTTGTGGAGGAACAGGTGAAATCCCTGGGCGCCAAATTTGTCAAGGTTGATCTCGGGGAAATGGGCCAGACAAAGGATGGCTATGCTGTGCAGTTAACCCCTGAACAGCTTGAGAAGCAGAAGGAAGGCATGGCCAGGGCCTGTGCCCAGGCAGATATTGTCATCACCACGGCCCAGCTTTTCGGACGCCCGGCACCCCGTATCGTGGACCGGGGTATGTTAGCCCAGATGCAGCCGGGCTCGGTTATTGTTGATATGGCGGTTGAAACCGGCGGTAATGTGGAGGGCTCGGAACTGGACAAGGTTGTGGAGATTGAAGGGGTCAAAGTGATAGGCATGGGGAACCTTCCCGGCCAGGTTGCCGCGTCGGCCAGCCAGATGTATTCCGCCAACCTTGGCAATTTTGTTGATCATTTCTGGGATAAGGAAGAGAAAAAATTCAATCTGGACCTTGAAGACGATCTTATCAAGGGGTCGCTTATCACCCATGCAGGTGATCTGTTCAGTGAAATGTATAAGAGTATCATGAATAAGTGAGGGAACACATGGAACCCGTATTTTTGACTTTTGTTTTTGTTTTATCAATTTTTTTGGGATTTGAGCTTATTTCCAAAGTTCCATCAACTTTGCATACCCCGCTCATGTCCGGCTCAAACGCCATATCAGGCATCACCCTGATCGGTTCCCTGGCTTCTCTGAAGGCGGGCAATGCAACTGTGGCAATTATTCTCGGCACTCTGGCAGTGACCTTCGCGACCATAAATGTTGTCGGGGGCTATGCCGTAACCAACAGAATGCTGGAGATGTTCAAGAAGAAGGATGAAGGGGGGGCAAAATGAATACAACGACACTCCTGATAAATTTTGCCTATGTCATTTCAGCCGGCCTCTTTATTTTCGGCCTGAAGATGCTGAGTTCCCCGGCCACGGCCAGGCGTGGCAATCTGCTGTCAGCATTGGGTATGCTGCTGGCCATTGTGGTAACGCTGCTTTACTCCGGCCTGGACTACAAGTGGATTGTTGTCGGGGTTGTTGTAGGTACAGTGATAGGCCTGGTGGCAGCATATAAAGTGCAGATGACCTCCATGCCGGAGATGGTGGCTCTGTTCAATGGGTTTGGCGGCATAGCCAGTATGCTGCTGGCCTGGGGAGAGTATCACCAGCATCCCGAGTTGTCCGTTTTTATAGCCATGGTGACGTTCCTTTCAGCCTTTATCGGCGGTGTTACCTTTTCCGGCAGCATGGTGGCCTTTGGCAAACTCGCTGAAAAGATACCCAGCAAGGCTGTTGTCTTCAGCGGCCAGCACATAGTCAACGGGGCAATACTGCTGATCGCTCTGGCCTCAGGGATACTGTTCGCCGTTAATCCCGCCGGCAGCTATATAGTCTTTATGCTGATAGTTGTGGTGGCGCTTCTTTTTGGTATTACCTCGGTTATTCCCATCGGCGGCGCGGATATGCCGGTTGTCATTTCGCTGCTCAACAGCTATTCCGGTATTGCCGCCTGTGCTGCCGGTTTTGTCATCAGCAACAATATCCTTATCGTTGCCGGCGCCCTGGTTGGTGCCAGCGGCATAATCCTCACCAATATCATGTGCAAGGCCATGAACCGTTCCCTGGCCAACGTTCTGTTTTCCGGTTTTGGGGCATCAACCCAGGCGGCGGGCGCCGGTGAACAGGAGGGTGAGATTAAGCCGGCTACAGCGGAAGATGTTTTTTATATCCTTGAAGCTGCTGACTCGGTTGCCTTTGTTCCCGGTTACGGCCTTGCCGTTGCCCAGGCCCAGCATGTTGTGCAGGAGCTCGGTGAACTTCTGGAGGAGAACGGCACCGAGGTGAGTTATGCCATTCATCCTGTTGCCGGCCGGATGCCCGGCCACATGAATGTTCTGCTGGCCGAGGCAAATGTCTCGTATGATCAGCTGGTCGAGATGGATGACATAAACCCGAGAATGGACAGTGTCGATGTCTGTGTGGTCATAGGCGCCAATGACGTGGTTAATCCTGCCGCCCTCAAGGATGAATCCAGTCCCATCTACGGCATGCCCATCATTGAAACGCACCGGGCCAAAACAGTTATTGTGCTGAAACGTTCCATGAATCCGGGTTTTGCCGGTATCCAGAACTCCCTCTTTTTCTATCCCAACACCAGAATGTACTTCGGCGATGCCAAGGCCTCTATCCAGGCCCTGGTAGGTGAGTTTAAAAGCGACTGATCTCTGAAAACTCAATTCGTTACAGAAATCCCGCTGGCAAGGCAAGTCAGCGGGATTTTTTTATATCCTGTTTTCTGATAAGCAGTCATATAACCGGGGTATGCCCTGCAAGAATCATAATGCATTCTTGTCCCTTTTTTGCTAATAATTCTTTCAACATCAATAAATATCAATCAAAGGGTGTTATGGTGCGGTGCAGTGCAGTTGGCGATTGGTATCACCCCGACATTCCTTTATTCCGCAACTGTTTGCCTGTGCAGAGCAAGGCCCTGCTGAAAAGGCGGCGAGGGATATGGGCATGGTTTGAGTGAGTAGAAAAAAAAAAGACGAAACCACGAAACAGTAAAAGCCTAACAACTTGATAGCCTGTCTGAAACGAGAAGAAGGAGGAGGAGCTTATGGAAAACATTGATGTTTACACGACCAAGGCCGTTGAGCTGGTGATGGCCTATGCCCCGAAACTGGTCCTGGCAATTATTACCCTTATCTTTGGTCTCTGGCTTATCGGCCTGATCACCAGGGTAACCAGGAAATCAATGGAGAAAACCACGGCTGATAAGACTCTTATTCCCTTTATCAGCAATCTGATTTCATGGGTATTGAAAATCCTGCTTTTTATCAGTGTCGCGTCCATGGTTGGTATTGCCACAACCTCTTTCATTGCTGTATTGGGTGCGGCCGGTCTGGCAATCGGGCTGGCATTGCAGGGCAGTCTGGCTAATTTTGCCGGAGGTGTGCTGATTCTTATTTTCAAACCCTACAACGTGGGAGACCTGATTGAGGCCCAGGGACATCTGGGTGTGGTTAAGGAGGTGCAGATATTCAACACAATCCTCCTGACCCCTGATAATAAACGGGTGATAATTCCCAATGGTGCGGTGTCCAACGGTTCGATTGTAAATTACTCCGCCGAAGGGATTCTCCGGGTCGATATGGTTATCGGTATAGCCTATGAGTCTGATATCCCGAAAGCCAAGGAGGTCCTGCATAAGATTATGTCTGACAATGAACTGGTCTTAAAGGAGCCGCAGCCGAATGTCGCAGTTAGAGCGCTGGCGGACAGTTCGGTCAATTTAGTTGTCCGGCCCTGGTGCAAGGCGGATGATTACTGGAAAGTATACTTTGAAATTACCGAGGCGGCTAAAGTGGGCCTTGAAGCCAACGGCATATCGATTCCCTTCCCGCAAAGGGATGTTCACCTGTATGAGCAGAAAGCGGCCTGAAAGACAGTGTGAAAGCTGAAAGAGAAATCCCGCTGGCAAGACAGGGCAGCGGGATTTTTTTATGGCAGATCAGGGTACATTTGAACCAAAGGCGGCAACCGGTTATATTTACACTGTATGATAAAAGCAGGAAATGTGTTGCGCAATTAAAGCTGCTCGCCCAGCCTGGAGATAAACAAAAATTCTTATGGCTATTAAAAAACTGAATTGCTGGGAATACATGAAATGCGGTCGGGGCCCCAAGGGAGCCAAAACCAGGCAACTGGGAGTCTGCCCTGCAGCTAGAGAAAGAAGACTCGACAGGGTGCACGGCGGCATTAATTCCGGCCGGACCTGCTGGGTGGTGGCCGGTACATTATGCGGCGGCACTGTGCAGGGGTCATTTGCCAGGAAACAGATAGCCTGCAGACGCTGTGATTTTTACAAGAAAGTACAGATTGAAGAGGCAAGGAGTTTCGAAAGCAATAATTCCCTGCTTACCCGCCTCAAGGATACATCTTCGCGGCTGGATATCACCAGCAAGAGACTCGGGATCATCATCGGCAGTTCAGGGCTTATCGGCGGTGCCTTGATGCATTATTTTAATACAAAGAAGACCGGTGATATGGAGGTTCTTGGCCCGAACAGCAAAAGGCTCAGCCTGCGGCAGCCAAAAGATATCAAAATGTATTTTGAAAAATACCAGCCGGATTTTATAGTAAACTGCGCAATTACCCCCCTTGACAGTGATGCCCAGCTATCTTTTGAAACAAATTATCTCGGGGCTGTCAGGCTGGCGAAGATGGCCATGCAGCAGAAAATCCCCTATATTCATTTCAGCTCCTCTGCCACCCTGCCCATGGGTGAAAATCTCCGCGAGGAGGATCTTCTGCCCTTAAGCCCCAAACTGCCAAATTATGCCAAATCCAAGCTGATGGCGGAAAAAACCCTGCATTACATGCATGACACCCAGGGTCTTGACTTTACGATTATAAAGCTTGCTGTTGTCTACGGTAAGCATGACCATAAGATACAGGGGTTTCAAAGGCTGCTGTTTTCCATTGCGGACCAGTCCATGCCCTTTATGCTCAGCAAGCCGGGGATATTTCACTCTTACAGCAACACCAAAAAAATTCCCCTGTTTGTCGATCATATCCTGGACAACAGGGATGAATTCAGCGGCGAGGCATATAATTTTGCCGATTTTGAACCGGTGGAACTTGTAGCCCTGATCAAGGCGATCAAAACCTACCTTGATGTAAAGGCACCACGGGAGATATATATTCCTTACCCGATGGCTAATACCGGCAAAAAAATCGTCACATGGCTCATCCGGCGCCTTGGCCGCATCGGTGTTGAGATTCGCCTGCCCGCTGAATTGCAGTTTATGAAGAGCTTTTATGAGACACAGACCTTGTGCCTGGATAAACTGAAAAATAGCAGCTTCAGGGATAAAGATCCCGATATCACCGTTTTTACAGAGCTGACAAGCATAATTTATTATTATCTCATCCGCTGGAAGCACCTGAACCGGATAACAACCTTCAACGATGAGATAAGGGATCCTTCCCAGCCGGCGGGGGAGTTTGCCGAATCTCCTGAAACCCTGCTGGAAACCGTCAACCAGTACACCCATAAGCCCCTGCAGGATTATGAGGCGGGCCTGTAAATGACATCCTAGGCCCTTCTGGCAGACAGCAGGTCCAGCAGACGTGTGTGAATATTGACAAAGCCGCCGTTGGAAAGGATAACGACCGCATCGCCGGGCAGCAGGGTTGCCTGGAGATGCTGGAGTATATCATCGGTGTTATTGAACGCGAGAGTATCTATGCCGCGCTGCTTGAGGTCAGCGGCAAGCTCCCTGGAAGAAAAGAGCTCCTCAGGGGACAAACCGGGCAGCGGTATAGGTTCACGCACAACTACCCTGTCTGCTGCGTCAAAGGCCGCGACATAATCTTTCTGAAAAATTCTACGCCTGCTTGAGTTGGTGCGGGGTTCAAATACCGCCACTAAACGTCGGCCTTTATATGCCTGTTTGAGGGCCTCAAGGGTTTCCCTCACCGCGGTAGGGTGATGGGCAAAGTCATCTATCACCGTGATGTTCGCAACTGTACCTCTGACTTCCTGACGTCTGCGCACTCCCTCAAATGCTCTAAGCCCGGTGGTAATTATTTCTTTATCCAGGCCGAGACGATCAAGGACAGCAAGCACCGCCAGTGCATTCATTGCATTATGGCGGCCGGGCATAGGGCTTTGGCAGTGGCTGTAAAACTCCCCCTTGTACAAAACATCAAAAGAGGTCGCAGTATGTTTGACTGTAAGGTTGGCAACAGTCCAGTCCGCACCGGGCCCACTACCGTAGCTTAAGACTGGACAAGGTGCCCCGGCAGCTATCTCCTGAACTAAAGGACTGTCAAAGCAGGCAACAACACAGCCGTTTTTGGGCATGATCGTTAGCAGTCGGGTAAAAGAATGTTTGATGGCTTCCAGGTCTGCAAAAATATCGGCATGATCGAATTCAATACTGGTGATGATAACAATTTGGGGCCGATAATGGAGAAATTTGGGGCCCTTGTCAAAAAAGGCCGTGTCATACTCATCACCCTCAATGACGAAATAAGGGCTTTGGCCCAGGTTATAATTTCTGCCGAAAGCCTGAACCAGGCCTCCGATCATGAATCCTGGAGAAATTCCGGACTTGTGCAGCAGTGTCGCCAGCAGGGATGAAGTTGTAGTTTTACCGTGGGTGCCGGTGACCACCAGAGAGGTCTTATTGGCAAGAAAGTAATGGCCCAGGGCCTGGGGAAAGGAAACGTAGGGTATGCCGAGTTCGGCCAGGGCCAAGGCCTCAGGATTGCTTTTTTTTATGGTGTTGCCGACCACAACTAGGTCAGGCCGGGGTGATAAATTTTCAGCCCGGTAACCGTTTTTGATCTCTATATTACAGGAAGCCAGGAAATCACTCATGGGGGGATAGACATTTTCATCTGACCCGGTAATAACATAGCCGGAATCCTTTAGCATACCGGCAAGAGAACCCATACCGGTGCCGCAGACACCCATAATGTGAATATGGTTGACCTCGCCTGGGAAGCAATTAAGAGAAGGAAGCAGATTCACAGATAAAAAAATATCCGCTTAAGAGCGGACGGTATCACGAATTGACTTGTAAACGCTCGCAAACGTTTCAGAAAAGTTGCCCGGGGACAGACGGCCGATTTCAATAAACTTGACCACAATTTCCTTGGCAACTTTAAGGATTGCCTCATCGGAAACAGGTTTATCACCTGATTCGTGCCCGGCTTCTTTATGTTTTTTCGATGCAGTCATAGTGACTATATATAAAAGCCCCTGCTGCCGGAAGAAGGCCGTTTCTAAACCAGGTCAGCAGAGGCAGTTTTTCTCCTAGGAAAAACCTGCTAGGCCCTCCCTAAAGAAACTTGAAGCATTATGAAATAACAAATGCATTATTTCTTAATTGGTGGAGCTAAGCGGGATCGAACCGCTGACCTCTTGAATGCCATTCAAGCGCTCTCCCAGCTGAGCTATAGCCCCACATGTCCACTGCCGGAAGGCAAAGGTGGAAAGAGGTGGTTGGATACCACGTTTGGGAAGAAAGTGTCAAGTTTTTTCTGGATTATCAACGCTCAGCGCATCCATAATTCTTGCCAAGCCCAAGAGACTTTGTTAGATTACGTCGTTTGTCATTGACAGGTGCTGAAACCGAAAACTGATTATGTTACCGGGTCTGTTTATGTTCGTGAGTTTATGAGGATTTCGGTTATTTCAGGAAAAATATTTTCGTACATACTCATCAGCAAATATTAAAAGGAATGTTAAATGTTTTCCCCTTTAAATTCGATACTTGGCTGGTTATCAAACGACTTGGCAATAGATCTCGGTACTGCTAATACCCTTGTGTATATGAAAGGCAAGGGTATAGTTTTACGGGAACCGTCGGTTGTGGCCATCCGCAAGGACGCCAGGGCAAACAAGGTACTGGCTGTGGGCAAAGAGGCCAAGATGATGGTCGGGCGGACTCCGGGCAACATTGTAGCAACCCGGCCCATTAAAGATGGCGTTATAGCGGACTTTGAAGTTACGGAAGCCATGCTGCGCTACTTTATTAAAAAGGTTCATAACAGGCGCACCCTGGTGCATCCAAGGATAATCATCAGTGTTCCTTCCGGTATTACCCAGGTGGAAAAGCGGGCGGTAAAAGAATCTGCTGAGTCTGCCGGCGCCCGGGAAATCTATCTGATAGAAGAACCAATGGCGGCAGCCATCGGTGCCGGATTGCCAATCACCGAACCAACCGCCAACATGATAGTTGATATTGGCGGTGGCACTACTGAAGTTGCGGTCATATCACTTGCCGGCATAGTGTATTCCAAGTCGGTCCGTGTTGCCGGCGACAAGATGGATGAGGCGATCCTGCAGTATATCAAGCGCAAGCACAACCTGGCCATCGGCGAACGCACAGCTGAATTGATCAAGACCACCATCGGTGATGTTATGCCCGAGGAGCCTTATGAAAATATGGATGTAAAAGGTCGTGACCTGGTATCAGGTGTTCCCAAAACGCTGACCATCAATTCGGCTGAGATACGGTCTGCCATCTCGGAGCAGGTTGATGCCATTGTTGATGCGGTGAAAATGGCGCTGGAACTCACACCTCCGGAACTGTCAGCCGATATCGTAGATCAGGGTATAGTGCTCACCGGTGGCGGCGCCCTGCTGCAGAAACTTGATGAGCGACTCAACCAGGAAACCGGCTTGCCCATAATTATTGCCGAAGATCCACTCTCTTCAGTCGTGCTTGGCTCAGGTGCAGCACTCGACAACATCGATATTCTGAAAGAGGTTAAGATTAACTGGTGACCGGTAGAACCTATAAGGCAACATTATTCAATACTGTGTTGTTGGATCAGGCATTCGGTAGAGAGAGGTTTTCCAGTTGAACAGAATGATTCGGAAGAGAGGGAAGCGGTCCAGTCATATTCGTTTTTTTTTACTGTTTGGCTGCCTGCTTACAGCAATCCTCATCCTGATAATCTCAATGGCGGGCCGCAAGGAGTTCTCCGCTCCCCATAAATTTGGCCTTGAAGTCATCGGCCCGTTCCAGACCGCAATAGCCAAAGTTTCGAACTTTGCCGACAGTATATTGGGTAAATATGTTGCCCTGCTCCATGTCAGAGAGGAAAATGAACAGTTGCGGCAGGAACTGCTCAAATACAAGGTTGCCAACATTGAATACCGGGAAGCGGTGGCTACAAATGTACGTCTGCAGAAGTTGCTGGAACTGAAAGAATCTCTGCCGCCCCCAACCTTGACAGCTGAAATAGTAGGTAAGGACCCGTCGCTGTGGTTCCGCACCCTTACCATTAACCGGGGATCCAGTGACGGAGTCCAAAAGGGTATGCCGGTGGTGACCGTTGAAGGTGTGGTCGGTCAGGTTCTGACCTCATCGCCGAATTATTCGAAGGTGCTCCTGGCAACAGACCCGAACAGTGCCATTGATGTTATAACACAGAAGACCAGGGTACAGGGCATCATCAAGGGCAAGGGGCCTGATGCCTTTGCCCTGCATTATGTTCTGAAGAGCGCTGAAGTTGAAAAGGATGACTATGTCTTGACCTCGGGGTTGGGAGGGGTATTCCCCAAGGGCCTTATGGTGGGTACGGTTTCCGGGATTGAGAATAGCAGGCGTGGCATGTTTCAAAACATCGATGTAATTCCGGCCGTTGATTTCTCCCAACTGGAGTATCTCATAATCATAATGAAAAAGTTCTCACTGACAGGGGACTGATAACAGGGTGCCATGTTTATTATTATTTTTATGGTCCTTGGCATTCTGATCCTCCTGCTGCAAACAACATTTTTGCAGTTAATGCCGGCCTGGCTGGGAAAACCGGACATTCTTTTTTTGCTGATAGTCTACATTTCCTGTAAACCGGATATACTACGGGGTCTGGTTGTCGTGCTCTTGCTTGGATTGCTCATGGATGTGTTTTCGGGTGTTTTTTTAGGGCTTTATCCTGTGATTTATCTCCTGGTATTTGCATTTATCAAGGGTATTTCCAGAAGGATCGCCATAAACGAATTCGCCTATCAGGTTCCCCTTGCGGTAATAAGTTATCTGTTTGTCAGTACGGGTATGTATATATTTTCATTTTCGCTGGCACCGGACACCCCGCCGCAATGGTCATGGGGCACAGTTCTTCTGCAACTTCTGATGCTGACGGTAATTGGTGCACCGGTATTCGGAGTTTTTGACTCCATTATGAATGTTTACAGAAGTATTTCGGCATCGGGCCGCATTCTCGGAACAAAAAGATCAAACCGTTTCAGAGAGTAGTTTTTACAGATGAATCCCCCAAAGCAGGTATATACAAAGATAAAAAAAATCGATACCGAAGAGCTCAATCAGCTGAAAAGAAGAACTGATTCAGCGACACTGGTCATAATTTTTTTTATTGCTGTGATAATTACCAGGTTGTGGTTTCTGCAGATACACAGCGGCAGTGAATACCGGGAGCAGGCTGATAACAACAGGGTAAGGTTACTTGATGTAGTTGCCCCCCGGGGGAATATTCTTGACAGTGAAGGGAGAACCATCATCACCAACCGGCCGAGTTTTAATATAGTCTGGGTCAAGGAAGATTCTCCTGATCCTGAAGAGATCATTAAAAAGCTCTCCCTGATCCTCAATGAAGAAATTGTGGTTCTGCTCAAAAGAGTACGCGAATCACTGGATAATCCCAGACACATTCCGATATTGCTGAAAGAGGATATAGACTGGAAAACCCTGGTTTATATAGAAAACAATCATTATGACCTGCCGGGGGTGAGAATCGAGGTGCTGCCGAGGCGCAATTATCTTTATAAAGATCTTTCTTCCCACCTGATAGGATACACAGGCCAGATCAATGAAAAAGAGCTTGCAGAGAGGAAACGGGAAAATTACCAGAGCGGCGACCAGATCGGCAAAAGGGGTTTTGAAAAGCTTTATGAAGAGGAGTTGCGGGGTGAGAAAGGAACCTTATATATGGAGGTAGATGCCCATGGTTTTGAACAGCGTCAGCTCAAGGGAAAAGAGCCGCTGCCGGGTAATGACCTGCAGCTCACCATAGATCTGGACCTGCAGATTGAAGCCGAAAAAGCGATGGCGGGCAAGGCTGGGGCAGTCGTAGCCATGGATGTAAACTCAGGACGAATCCTGGCCTTTGCCAGTGCCCCGCCTTTAAATCTTGAAGATTTTGTCGGGGGAATATCGCAAAAAAACTGGCAGGCTCTGCTCAATGATATCAAACGCCCGCTGGTGCATAAAACCATTCAGGGGCAATATCCGCCCGGTTCAACCTACAAGGTTATTACAGCCCTTGCCGGGCTGTCAAAAGGGGTAATTAACCCCAATACGGTTTTTTACTGTTCCGGGTCAATGACGTTCGGCAACCGCAGATACGGGTGCTGGAAAGAGGGAGGGCATGGCCCGGTCAGTCTGCATAAAGCTCTGGCTGAATCATGTGATGTCTATTTTTACCAGGTTGGTTTAAAAGTTGGGGTGGATTCCCTGGCCGGATACGCTAACCGTATGGGCCTGGGCCATAAAACCGGGATAAATTTTGAATACGAAAAATCCGGGCTTATCCCTACGGCAAACTGGAAGAAGCTGGCCAAGGGGGAGAAATGGCAGGAGGGTGAAACTCTTTCAATTGCAATCGGCCAAGGGTTCAATCTGGTTACACCGTTGCAGATCTGCCAGATGACGGCTACCCTTGCCAATGGCGGTACACTTTACAAACCGTATCTGGTGGAAAAGCTGATTGACCCGGAGGGCCGGATTATAAAGGAATTCGGACCGGTTATCGATGTTGAACTGGTTGGTATGGAGAAATACCTGGATCTCATCAGGGATGGGCTTGTCGGAGCTGTCAATGACAAGCATGGTACAGGAAAGGAAGCACAGTTGCAGGACGTAACAGTTGCTGGTAAAACCGGGACGGCACAGGTTGTGACCATGGAGAAGTTTAAAGAGGTTGACGAGGAAGATGTTCTCTATAAGCATAGGGACCATGCCTGGTTTACCAGTTACGCCCCGGCGGAAAATCCAGAGATCGCGGTTACGGTGCTGGTTGAACATGGTGGTCATGGCGGTTCGGCAGCAGCCCCAGTGGCAAAAAAAGTACTGCAACGTTATTTTATGAAAAAAAATGGCTTACACAGCGGTAACCGCGGGGAAGAACAGGCCTCCATGCAATAAAAAGGAGGAGATGGAAATGGTGCTAATGGTGTAGATAATGTTTCGAATTGACAGGCAATTAATAAAAAATTTTGATTGGGTAATGCTGGTGGCCGTGCTCCTGATAGCTGTCATGGGTCTGGTAAATCTTTACAGTGCCACTTATGCAGGCAAAGCCGTAGGCACACAGGTGTTTCTCCGGCAGTTATTTTTTTTCCTCGCCGGCTTCTCATTCATAATTATCATCCATCTTTTTGATTACCGCCTGCTGCTGAACTGGAACTATCCTTTGTTTGCACTCATAGTCGGACTGCTGCTGGCGGCCCTGCTGTTGGGAGACAGCATTGCCGGGACACAGCGGTGGATTAATTTCGGTTTTTTCCGCCTGCAGCCATCGGAGCCTGCCAAGCTGATGCTTGTCATTTCCCTGGCCAGTTATTACTACCGCAAGGATACGGGGGAAGGCTTTGGTTTAAGGGACCTGCTCGTTCCTGCGACCTTGACTGGGATATTGTTCTTTCTGGTTCTCAAACAGCCTGATCTGGGGACAGCTCTGATGTTTGCCGGAATTTTCATTTCGATGACCCTGTTTGTGAAGCTGCGATGGTCGACAATCGGGATAATCACAGGCACCTGCCTGGCAGCTGTTCCGATCGGGTGGAAATTTTTACTGAAACCCTACCAGAGGCAGCGCATAGAAACATTTTTGCGGCCGGAGAGTGACCCTACAAACAGCGGTTATCATATCATGCAGTCGAAAATTGCCGTGGGAAGCGGGCTCAAGTTCGGCAAAGGGTACCTGAAGGGAACCCAGGGACATCTGCATTTCCTGCCTGAACGTCATACGGATTTTGCCTTTGCTGTCTGGGCTGAGGAATGGGGGTTTGCCGGCTCTCTTTTCTTTCTCGCCGTATATTTTTTTATTATCCTCTGGGGGCTGAATGTATGTCTTGCTTCCCGGGATAAGTTCGGTATTCTCCTTGCCTTTGGCATTGTTTCTCTTATTTTCTGGCAGGCAATCATCAACCTCCTCATGGTTATGGGTTTTCTGCCGGTGGTGGGAATTCCGCTACCGTTATTCAGTTACGGCGGATCATCGCTGCTGACAACTCTTATTGCCATAGGGCTGCTGATGAATATCCGCATGCGCAGGAATCAGGTAACAAAACAATAGAGATGAGGAATAAGACTATGAAAAAAATTGCAATTAACGGACTCGGTCGTATCGGCAGGCTGATTTTGCGCCATTATTTAGAAAGCTCTCCAGCCCAGATAGAAATTGTTGCCTGCAATGATCTTACCCCCCTGGAAGATATTGCCTACCTTATGAAGTATGACTCTGTGCATGGCAGATTTTCAATGCCGTTCAGTGTCAAAGGTGATGAAATCATATCCGGGCAGAAAAAGATTAAATATTTAAGTGTAAAGGATCCGGTGGAATTGCCCTGGAAAAGCCTGGGGGTTGACATTGTCCTGGAATGTACAGGCTTTTTCAGGAAAAGGGCGGACGCCGCAAAGCATCTTGAAGCAGGTGGTTCCCATGTTGTTATCAGTGCCCCTGCCAAAGATGCTGACCTGACATGTGTTTTGGGAGTTAACGAAGAGAAGTTTATCCCTGAAAAGCATGAGGTAGTATCCAATGCATCGTGTACCACCAATGCCCTGGCGCCTGTACTCAAGGTCCTGCATGATAATTTTGGCATAGATAATGCCATGGCTACCACCATCCATGCGTATACCGCCACTCAGGCTCTTGTTGATCGATATGCGAAAAAAAGACGCAGGGGCAGGGCCGCAGCCCTCTCTCTCATCCCAACCTCAACAGGGGCCGCCAGTGCAATCACCAGGGTAATGCCTGAACTTGAGAATAAAGTGGCTGCAGTAGCTGTGCGGGCACCTGTGCCCGACTGTGCTCTGGTTGACATTTCTGCCCGGGTCCGGAAGGAGGTGCAGGTGGATAATGTGAATAATGCTTTTGCCGGGGCTGCTGAATCCTCCATGCGGGGGATTCTGGAATATTCTCAAGAGGGACTGGTTTCAGCTGATATAATCGGCAATACACACTCTGCGGTCTTGGACGCCCTGTTAACCGATGTGCTGGATAAGCAGGTTGTAAAGGTTATGGCCTGGTATGATAATGAAAGCGCTTATGCAAAGCGCATGCTCGATCTTGCGGTCTTTATCTCCGCAAAAACAGATTAGATTTTTCAGGCTGATCTAAACATTGACGGGATATGCTGCGCCGGCTTAATGCCAGCCAAGCTCAGTGGCTTTTTCCAGGACAAGTTCCTTGAGACCATTGATGAACTCAGGATCTGTGTTAAGTGAAGGGCTTCTTTCCAGGCGTATGCCGAGATCCCTGGCCAAGTCACGGTACAGCATATCGATTTCGTACAATGTCTCCACGTGGTCCGATACAAAGGAAATCGGCACCATCAATACATTCCTGCATCCCTTCTTTGCCAACTCCGCAAGTGTTTCAGGAGGGGAGGGCGACAGCCACTCAACGGGGCCGCTGCGGCTCTGGTAGCACAAAATACCGGCCATGCCCGTAATCTTTTCAACCGCCCCAATGGTCTGTTTTAAATGCTCGACATAGGGATCGCCTTCCTGGATGAATTTCACCGGCAGTGAGTGGGCACTGTATACCACCTGTACTTGCTCATTATTGAAATATCCTGCCCCCTTTTTTATGGTTGCTGCCAGGGCGTTTATATATTGCGGCTGTCCGGGCCAGGCACCGAGGGCGGCTATTTCAAAGGGCGGTGCAAAGGATTTTGCGGCTTCGTGCAGATCGGCAACGGAAGAGCCGGTTGTGGCTATTGAATAGTGGGGATAAAGGGGCAGGGCAATTACATGTTCTGTGCCTGCGTCATGCAGTGCGGCCAGCGTTTCCTGTGCCCGTGGATGCCAGTAGCGCATAGCCACGGAGACCTTGAAATTGCCGACAGCGGATAACTCCTGCTCAAGAGCCCGTGCCTGTTCGGCCGTAATTCTGCCGAGCGGTGAACCGCCGCCGATTTTGGCATAAGCCTCGGCGCTTTTCGGGGCACGACGCCTGGAAATGAACCTGGCAATAATCTTCTGCATGAAAGCAGGCCCGAGGCGAATGATCATTCTGTCAGAAAAAAGATTAACCAGGAAAGGTTCGACATCCTCAAGCCGCTCCGGTCCGCCAAGATTAAGAAGGATAACCGCAATGATTTTTGGGATTCCAGGTTTCCGGTTCATGCCTCTTTTCCGTCTTGGGTTACAGTTTGCGGCGGAATTTCTTTTTTCTTTAATCCCACCAGTTCCAGGAATTCCTCACTGTCAAGTGTTTCTTTTTCCAGGAGGGAAACAGCAACCTTTTCCAGCAGATCCTTTTTAGTGGCCAGCAGGCTTTTTACCGTAGCCATCCGTTCATCCAGGATGGTCCGCACTTCGTCATCTATGAGTTTTGCCGTTTCATCGCTGATTTCTTTCTGTTGGAACAGGCCCTGCTGCATGAATTGCCCCCCGGGTTCATTGTAGGTGGCATGCCCCAGTTTTTCATTCATGCCATAGAGGGTCACCATGCTGCGGGCAATATTGGTGGCTTTCTGCAGATCGTTCTGGGCCCCGGTAGTAATCTCATTAAAGGTTAATTCTTCCGCCGCACGCCCGCCCAGGAGAACATCGATTTTTTCAAGCAGCTCAGTTTTTGACATGAGAAAACGATCCTCTGTCGGCAGCTGCAGGGTGAAGCCGAGGGCGCCTATTCCCCGCGGTACAATTGTTATTTTATGCACCTTTTCCGCAGTTGCTGAGAAAGCTGCAACCAGGGCGTGCCCGGTTTCATGGTAGGCAACTATTTTCTTTTCCTGGGCATTCAACACCCGGTTCTTCTTTTCAAGGCCGGCAACGATGCGGTCTATTGCCATTTCAAATTCCTCGTTTTCGACTTCATCCTTGCCTTTGCGGACTGCCAGCAGGGTTGCCTCGTTGACAAGGTTTGCCAGGTCGGCTCCGGTAAAACCGGGGGTGCGGCGGGCAATGACTTCCAGATTCACACTGTCAGACAGGGTAATACCCTTGGCGTGGACCTTGAGAATAGCAACCCGCTCCTTGAGGTCCGGGCGGTCCACCAGGATCTGGCGGTCAAAACGGCCCGGGCGCAGAAGGGCCGGGTCTAGAATTTCCGGCCGGTTGGTGGCGGCAAGGATGATGACGCCCCTGTTGGGTTCAAACCCGTCCATCTCTGTAAGAAGCTGGTTCAGGGTCTGCTCGCGTTCATCATGCCCGCCGCTTATACCGCCGATACCGCGGGCTTTGCCCAGGGCGTCGAGTTCATCAATGAAGACAATACAGGGGGCGGTCTTGCCGGCCTGATCAAAAAGATCGCGCACCCTGGCCGCCCCGAGCCCGACGAACATTTCAACAAAATCAGAACCGCTGATGGAAAAGAACGGCACCCCCGACTCTCCGGCAACTGCCTTGGCCATAAGGGTTTTGCCGGTTCCCGGCGGGCCGACAAGCAAAATCCCTTTTGGTATTTTGGCTCCCAGCCTGGTGAATTTTTCCGGTTTCTTGAGAAACTCGATGATCTCTTCAAGCTCCTGTTTGGCCTCGTCCTGGCCTGCAACAGAGGAAAAATCCACACCAAGGTCTGTCTGGGCCACTATTTTTGCTTTATGTTTCCCAAGGGTCATCATGCCGGGGCCCGCCTGACTCATCCTTCTGATGGCAAACATCCATATGCCGACAAATATGAGGGCAGGGATCACCCAGGAAAGTAAAGTTCTCAGAAAGGTGTTCTCATTTTCGGCAATAATATCGACGGCGTTTTCTTCAAGAAACTCAACCAGGTTCTTGTCATCCACCCTGGGAGTGCGGTAGATCTTTTCAGGGAAGAGAGGCTCCTGTTTCTCGTCCTGTCTGGTTTCAAATCCCTTCAACTGGTTGGTTGAAATAACAACGGAAGTAATTTTAGCTTCCCGTACCAGATTTTTGAATTGAGAATAGGAGACATTCATGACTTTCGGAGACAGCCAGTACTGGAACAGCAGCAGGATCGCGAATGCAATAATAATGTAAGTGGTTGAAAAGGAGATTTTCATCTGTTTCATGATGGTCACCGCCCTTTAAATTCAAGAGGTATATGGGTAGCGATAATTTTTCATCAGCAGTAACTCTAATTTTATATTATCTTCCACTACATACAATAAACAGAATAAATAAAGATGACACATTATAACGCTGACCGTCAAGCTAAATGCTTGACAACCTTGCCAGACATATACTACTTAATTAACTGAAATTATTTGTTAAGATGCGTAATATCCCTTTAGCTTCCAAGACATGACTGTGAAGTACCGGTACCTGTTTACCATGATGACGGTCTTACAGTTAAAAAATATTTCTCCCGTGGATAAACTGACTATGCAGGAACAATTACTCAACGAAAATATCAGGAAGGTTATAGCAAAGCCGTGGACACTTTCCGTGGAGGACACGCTTGCTGCTCTGGCTATTGACCCCCGCCAGGGCCTCAGCACCGATGAAGCACTTGCCAGGACAAAGAAGTACGGCCCGAATACCTTGCAAGAGATAAAACCCCGCAGTTCCTGGATCATATTCATAGACCAGTTCAAAAATCTTATCGTTTACTTTCTCGTTGCGGCGGCGCTTCTTTCCTTTATCCTCGGTGACCACGTTGAGGGCTTGGCCATTGTCGCGGTTATTATGATAAATGCCGCCATCGGTTTTGTGACCGAACTGAAAGGGGTGCGATCCATTGAGGCCCTGCGCATGCTCGGCACGGTAAACTCACGGGTGCGGCGTAACGGTGCTGTTTCAGATATCCCGGCCCAGAATCTGGTGCCGGGAGACATAATTGTCCTGGAGGGAGGTGATATAATAACAGCCGACCTCCGCATCCTGAATGCTTCAAAACTGCTGGCCGATGAATCACCTTTGACCGGAGAGTCAATGCCGGTGGCAAAATCGGTATATATTCTGCAGGATGAGGTGCCCCTGGCAGAAAGGGCCAACATGCTTTTTAAGGGCACTGCGGTGACCAGGGGATCCGGGGAAGCGGTGGTGATTGGCACCGGTATGGCCACGGAGCTTGGTACCATTTCCTCCCTGGTCCATGAAACAGTTGAAGAGACAACACCTTTGGAAAAAAGGCTGGATCAACTGGGACACTGGCTGATCTGGGTCAGTCTGGGAGTTGCAGCCTTGGTCGGGGTCTCCGGCATACTCGCGGGCCGCGATATCATCCTGATGATTGAAACGGGCATAGCCCTGGCAGTTGCATCCATCCCTGAAGGGCTGCCTATTGTTGCCACCATTGCCATGGCACGTGGCGTGTGGCGCATGGCCAAACGCAATGCCCTGGTCAAGGACCTGGCAGCAGTGGAAACCCTGGGAGCGACAAGTGTCATATGTACGGACAAAACCGGGACCCTCACGGAAAACCGCCTGACCGCCGCTGCCATTGCTCTGGACAATCAATACCTCGCAATTGATGTTAATGCCGAGAAAGACTCCATGGTCTTTGTCACCGGTGAAGGCGGTCATGTTGTACCGGCGGAAAATCCCCCTCTGCTTCGAGCCCTTGAAGTAAGCGTCCTGTGCAATAATGCCGAGATTCCCGACCCGGAAAACAACAAGAATCTTCAGGTTGTGGGTGACCCTTTGGAGGTGGCCATGCTTACTCTGGGAGCACGGTTCGGTCTTACCCGCAAGGCAATGAATGAAGAATTTCCTGAAGAATTGGAGGATGCCTTTGACTCTGAAACTAAAATGATGGCCACCTATCATCGTCTGGACGGTGAATACAGGGTGGCGGCCAAAGGTGCCCCTGAAAATATTCTTGCCGCATGTGATGCCATATTAACCCGGGACGGCCGGCAGCCGTTGTCAGGAGAAGACCGTGATTACTGGCTGCAGAAAAATGATGAGATGGCTGCTGCAGGTCTGCGTGTCCTGGCCCTTGCAGAAAAACAGGTGGACCACCTGGAGGAATCGGCCTATCAGAACCTGATATTCCTGGGGCTCATGGGACTTATCGATCCGCCGCGTGAAGATGTCAAACAGGTCCTGCAGGAATGCAGGGAAGCAGGGGTCAGGGTCATCATGGCGACGGGGGATCAGCCGGTAACCGCCCAGGCAATCGGCTATGCAGTCGGCTTGGTAGACGACCCCGATACCCCGGTTTTTCACGGCATAGACCTGAAACCGCCGGAAATGCTGTCGCCTGAGGATAAAGGGAAGTTGCTTGCAGCAAACCTTTTTGCCAGGGTCAGCCCCAAGCAGAAATTAGATATTATCGCCTTGCATCGGGACAACGGTGCCATCGTCGCCATGACCGGTGACGGCGTCAACGATGCCCCGGCCCTGAAAAAAGCCGATATCGGTATAGCCATGGGAATGCGGGGAACCCAGGTTGCCCGGGAAGCCTCCGACATTATCCTCAAGGACGACTCCTTTGCCTCCATTGTGCACGCAGTTGAGCAGGGCAGGATCATTTTCAAAAACATCAAGAGTTTTGTTGTCTACCTTCTCTCCTGCAATTTAAGCGAGATTATGACCGTAGGTCTGGCATCTTTTGTCAATGCTCCACTTCCCCTGCTGCCCCTGCAGATTCTCTTTCTCAACCTGGTGACTGATGTATTCCCGGCCCTGGCACTGGCGGCAAGTGAGGCCTCACCGGATATCATGAAACAGCCGCCGCGGCGCAAGGGGGCCCCTATCATGGATACCAGGAGATGGATCAGTGTCGGAGTTTATGGTTTTATTATAACGGCAGCGGTGCTTGCCGCCATGGCCATGGCTTTAAAGCATTTTGGCATGGAGGAACAAAAAGCCGTCACCATATCTTTCCTGACCCTGGCCTTTGCCCAGCTCTGGCATGTATTTAACATGCGTGATAAGAGCAGCGGTCTTATTAATAACGCCATTGTCCGTAACTCCTTTGTCTGGGGCGCGCTTGTGCTGTGCTCACTGCTCACTGTCGCAACAGTATATGTGCCTCTGCTGGCCCAGGTTCTGCAAGTTACAGACCCGGGCGCCACAGGCTGGATGCTGATTATCGGCATGAGCCTGCTGCCAATGATTGTCGGGCAGATTGGCTTGACCGCTATGAAGATCCTTGGGAGGGCTTGAGAGCACATGCCTGATAAATCTCCAGTGTACCTGATTGACGGCAGCGCCTATTTCTATCGGGCTTACCATGCTGTGGCACCCCTGACTACCACCACCGGACTGCCGACCCATGCTGCTTACGGCTTTACAAATATCCTCCTGCGGGTCATCAGGGAAAAATCCCCGGAGTTTCTGGCGGTTGCCTTTGATGCCAAAGGGCCGAATTTCAGGCATGAAATCTATACGGATTATAAGGCGAACAGGCCTCCCATGCCCGATGACCTGGCTGTACAGATCCCGTATATCAAAAAAATTGTCAAAGCCCATAATATCCTTATCATGGAGGAGCAGGGCGTGGAGGCAGATGACCTTATCGCTTCTGCAGCGCGCAAATTAGCTGCTGCAGGCCATGAGATTATCGTGGTTTCCGGTGACAAGGACCTGCTGCAACTGGTGGATGACAACATAACCATCTGGGAGCCGATGAAGGATGTGGTTATGGACTCCGAGGGGGTGAAAAAAAAATATAATGTTGCGCCTGACAGGCTGCTCGACTTTTTTGCCCTCATGGGCGACAAGAGCGACAACATTCCGGGTGTGCCCGGCATCGGCCCCAAGTCAGCGGAAAAGCTCATCAACGAGTATGGCTCTCTGGAAAACCTGTATGAAAATCTGGCAAATCTCAAAAAGAGCAAGATGAAGGACAATCTTGCCGCGCACAGGGATGATGCCTATTTGTCCAGGGAGTTGATCGACCTGAAGGAAGATCTCAATATCCCCCTTGACGAAAATGATTACCGGCTGCCGGAACCCGACACCGCCAGGCTGAAAGAACTTTACTCGGAACTGGAATTCACCAGGCTCATGAAGGCTGAGATACCGGCTGCAGCAGTCAGCCGGGAAGGTTTTCATCTGGTGCAGACGGCAGAGGAACTTGACAGCCTGGTGAAACTGCTGAAACAGGCGGAATATATGGTGCTTGATACTGAAACATCTGACCTTGATCCTCTTGTTGCGGATCTCGTCGGCCTGTCAGTCTGTATTGACGCAGAGCAGGCCTATTATATCCCGATGGGCCACAGAGATAGAGAGGCCAAACCGGTTGCAGACCAACTTGCCGGACAGGATGTGTTAAAAGCGCTGCAGCCGTTTCTGCAAGACAGGAAGCTGCCCAAGCTCGGCCATAATATCAAGTTTGACTACTCCATCCTTAAACTTCAGCAGAATGGCATAACTCTCAAAGGGCCGTTGTGGGACACCATGATAGCAGCTTACCTGCTTGATCCCGGCAGGAGATCCTTCAAGCTGGATGACCTGTGCCGGGAGATGCTCGACCTGCAGCTCACCTCCTACGCTGAAGTTACTAAGGGGGATAAAAGGTCGGAGGCCTTTGTTTATGTCTCTCCGGAAGAGGCCAAGAACTATTCCTGCGAGGATGTCTACGGCGCCTGCCTGCTGTGGCAGGAGTTCAGGCCCAAGCTCGAAAAACAGAAACTCTGGGAACTTTTTACCGATATCGAGACTCCCCTGCTGCCGATCCTGGCGGAGATGGAACTGGCCGGCATCAGGGTGGACATTGAATTACTTCAGGAGCTCTCCCGCGAGTTTACAGCAAAACTTGCTGAGCTGGAACAGGAGATATACAAACTTGCAGGCCAGGAATTCAACATCAACTCACCCAAGCAGTTGGGTGAGATACTCTTTGAAAGACTCAAACTGCCGCACGGCCGCAAGACCAAGACAGGCTACTCAACCGATGTCAAGGTGCTGGAAAAACTATCATTCCATGAACTGCCCCAGGCAGTTCTCATCCACCGCAACCTGAGCAAGCTGCAGTCAACGTATGTGGAAAAACTGGCCGGCCTGGTGCATAACAAAACAGGCAGAGTGCATACCTCGTTCAACCAGACGGTAACCGCCACAGGCCGCCTTTCAAGCAGCAATCCCAACCTGCAGAATATCCCGATCCGGACCGAGGAGGGGCAGCGCATCCGCCGGGCCTTTGTACCTGAAAAAGGGCATGTCTTTGTGGCCGGCGATTATTCCCAGATAGACCTGCGGGTACTGGCCCATTATTCCCAGGATAAGGCGCTTCTCGAGGCATTCCGTGCCGGCCAGGACATCCATAACCAGACCGCGGCTGAGATTTTTCTTGTCTCGCCAATGCTTATCACCCCCCAGATGCGGCGCGTCGCCAAAACAATCAATTTCGGTATTGTCTACGGCATGAGCAGTTTTGGTCTTGCAGGACAGTTGAACCTGAGCCGCAAGGAAGCACAGACCTTTATAGACAGGTATTTTCAGCACTATGCCGGGGTGCGGCAGTTCATGGAGGACATTGTCAAACAGGCCAGAAAAGAGCGCCAGGTATCTACACTTTTAAATCGTATCCGTCTCCTGCCCGACATTGACAGCTCAAACAGGACCAGGCGCGAATTTGCCGAGCGGACAGCAATCAATACCCCCATCCAGGGAACAGCGGCAGATATCATTAAGCTGGCCATGATCAAGGTGGACCGGGAAATTAATAAAGCACAACTGAAAACAAGGCTGCTGCTGCAGATCCATGATGAACTTGTCTTTGAGGTCCCGG
>JAWVYE010000001.1:0-23996 GCA_033722905.1 Desulfobulbales bacterium | reverse complement strand
AGCAGTTTTGTATGCTGTTAAAAGGAAGGTATAAAACAAAAACCATCCTTTTCTTCATAAAAACTTACAGTTGTCGGCAAATATACCGACAACTATCCGGTAGCGATTTCAATCGTTGGTTTTATACGGTAACCAATAAAACAACCAGATGATTTTCATTTTGCTAAAAAAATGACGATTGACGGACAGAGTGCTCTTTCAGGCTGCTTGCAATGGCAATACATCAGGATTTTAAAATGTTACCCAGCCCTGGCCGCCAGGACCAATTGCCTGACAAAATCGAGGAGGAATGCTCGGCCAAGCAGGAAAAGAATGATACAGACAACGGCTGCAGCAGGGACGGTTATCAGCCAGGATTTGAATATTTTTTTGGCAATACGGCTGTCAATACCTGCCAGGCCCCGGGCCAGCCCGATTCCCATGATGGCGCCAACCAGGGTATGGGTGGTTGAGACGGGCAGTTTCATGCGGGTGCAGATAAGTACTGTTGCTGTAGCGGCAATATCTGCAGCAACTCCACGGGTCGGGGTGATCTCAGTTATCTTGGTGCCGACGGTGGCCATGACTTTATAGCCATAGGTTCCAAGACCCAATACAATACCGCCGCCGCCAAGAACCAGAATCCAGAGGGGCACCGGCACCTTCATCTCCACAGTGCCTGTTTTAAGAATATTTGCCACAGCAGCCAACGGTCCCACAGAGTTTGCCACGTCATTGGCGCCGTGGGCAAAGGCCACAGCACAGGAGCTGATGATCACCAACGGCACATATACCTGCTCTACCTTCTCGAGCTGTTCAGCCAGGGGCAGTGATTCTTTACCGCCCAGTTTTATTTTGACATGGATCCTGGAGATAATTGTTGCAATGATACTGATTGCCAGGGCTATAAGCAGAGATGTGGTGTCGGACATCCAGTCTACACCCTTGAGAACATGTTTCAAACCTTTGTAAATAGTGGCGAGAGTAACCACCATGGCCAGAAAAAAAACAATAAACGGCGTAATCTTGATAGCGGCCTTTGCCGGTTTTTCATGCCCCAGGATAAACCTGCTGATAACCTTGAAGATGATAAAGGCCATGAGACCCCCGGCAAAAGGGGAAATAAACCAGCTGGCCACAATCTGCCCCATCTTTCCCCAGTTCACCGAATTGATTCCGGCCGCCACGATACCGAATCCAGCAACTGCCCCGACAATGGAATGGGTTGTAGAAACCGGCATACCTGCCCAGGTCGCAAAGTTAAGCCATATGGCGGCTGAAAGCAGAGCTGCGGCCATACCGATAACTAGGAGGGCTGCCGGTTCGCCTTCAAGCATACCGGTCATTGAGGAAATGGCTGACGGGTCAACAATGCCCTTACGTATTGTGTCTGTCACATGGGAGCCGACAAGGACGGCACCGGCAAACTCGCAGATACCCGCGGCAATGACCGCCTGTTTGACCGACAAGGCTCCGGAGCCGACCGCATCGGCCATGGAGTTTGCCACATCGTTGGCGCCTATGTTCCAGGCCATATAGAGCCCGAGCAGAGCTATAATGGCAAGAATTATAATATCCATGAAATTAAGAAGAAATGGGCAAAGTTGTTATTTGAGAATCATGATCCTGAGCATATCACCGGCATTTTCTGCATCATTGGCAATTGCGCCCAGGGCGAGGATCATCTTTTCATAAAAAATGATGGTTATCGGGTCCAGCTGATCTTCAAGCCTGAAGACGTCCTTGCTCAAACTGCGGGCCATGCGGTCAGCCTTCCACTCTTCTTCATTCAAGCCCTTGAGCAGGTTGAGGACCACCTTGGCCTCTGCGCCGCTGAAAGATGTCTCGGCAAGATTGTTCAGTTCGACGGCTGCGCTTAGCAGGGTGCCGGTCACCTTGAAAACCTGGTCGACAAATTCAAAAAACTTGTCCATGACTTCCGGGTGCAGCTTGGTTTTACGCAGGGTCAGGATAACGGCAAAGTCCTCGGTCTTATCGGCAATATTATCCTGGCTGCTGATGAATCGCGCCAGGTCTATCCGGTCTACCGGCATAAAATAACGCCGCGGCAGATATTCGCGCACGTTGTGCTTAATGGTGTCCGCCTCATACTCCAGGCGCGAGACCTTGTCCTGCAGTTTCCTGATCTCTTCATAATCCTCGTTGACCAGGGCTTCCATCAGCGGCCGGATAACTTCCACGCACTCATGCACTTTCTTGGTATGCTCCACCAGCGGACCAAAAGGAGACTTGCCAAATAATTCCTGTATGATACTCATAATATTTCACCAATATTTTTCATATTGTCTGAGAGGTTACCAGATAAAACTGTGAAGAAGTGCCCACTGCTTTACCATGAAAACTCAAGAAAAAACGAACAAAAATTATATCTTCAGGAAAAATAATTAATACCTCAAAACCGCAAAATCTTACTCTTCAAATTCTTCCGGTGTGTGCCTGACAATTTCTGCATCTACAAGATAAATGACATCTTCAGCAATATTGCAGGCATGATCGGCAATTCTTTCCATATGGCGTCCTGCAGACACTGCATGCAGCATGCAGTTAATATGTTCAGGATCCTTGATAAGCATATCTTTTACCTTTGCATACATTTCTCTGTTGTAGGCATCCACCTCGTCATCATCAGCCCTGATCTTGTGGGCAAGCTGCACATCCATATGCACCAGGGAGTCAATACTCCTGGTGACCATTGATTCTACCTTTGAAGCCATGCCCTTAACATCATAAGGTATTTCGAAGTCCTTGCACTTGCAGAGAAAGGCCGCCCTTTCCGCAATATTGACAGCAATATCGGCCACCCTTTCCAGCTCGTTGTTAATCTTGAGAACAGCAATGATGAATCGCAGGTCAATGGCAACCGGCTGGTACAAAGCCAAAATTTTCAAACAATGCTCCTCAATTTCGACCTCCATCCTGTCAATTATTGCATCTGACTGAATTACTTCATCTATCAGCCTTTCATCCCTGTTGATAAGGGCCAGAGAGGCCTTATATACCCTTTCCTCAATTTCACTGCCCAGGGTAATAATTTTGTTTTTCAGGCTGTCAATGTCTTTCTGAAGGTGCTTTTGCATTTTTGTCTCCGTCTTGAAAAGTCAATAATGAAATTACATATAATCAAAAAATCTTACGACTTCAAACAGGAAGATGAATTATAAATTCACTGCCTTTGTCCGGTTCACTTTCTACTGTTACCCTGCCATCATGGGCCTGGACAATATGCTTGACAATGGCAAGGCCTAAACCCGTGCCTCCGGACTCCCTGCTGCGCCCCTTATCAACAACATAGAACCGTTCAAAAAGTCTTGGCACATTTTTCGGCGCAATACCTATTCCTGTGTCCTTGATACGAATCTGTACTTCATGTTCCAGGGCTCTTGCATCAATGGCAACAGTTCCCCCGGGCCTGCTGTATTTTATGGCATTATCAAGCAGGTTGATGACTGCCTGTTCCAGCAGGGGCCCGTTTATCATGCCCTGCAAGCCTTCTGCACAGGTCAGGCTGACCTGTATGTTTCTTTCCAGGGCCTTGGCTGCACAGGCTTCAACTGCAGCCTGAATCACATCTTCTACTCTGCCCTCCTCAAGAAGTATCTCTTCTCCTTCACCCGCCTGCTCAACCTTGGCCAGGGAGAGCAGATCCTCAACAATTGCCTGCAGCCTGTTTGTCTGCTTGCTGATTATGGATAAAAAATCCTTAACATGACCCGGGAACTCCCCTGCCTCATCCAGCAGAGTTTCAACATAGCCCTTAATGGAAGTAATGGGGGTCTTGAGTTCATGGGAGACATTGGCAACAAAGTCCTGCCGCAAACTTTCCAGGCGCAGCAGACGGGTAACATCATTAATAACTATCAGGGCGCCTATCCTGCTGCCTTTGGTATCTGTAAGCCGGGCCCCATGAACCTGCAGGATTCTTTCATCATTCCTGTCTTGATTAAAAACAATTGTCTTTTCGGCAGGCTTTTTTAACTCAACAGTAAGCTGGATAAAACGCAGCAGGTCAATATTCCTAACAAGTTCCAGGAGGCTGCTCCCCTGAACATTTGCCTGCTCAATACCCAGCTGTTTAACTGCCGATTGATTCATATAGAGGACCCTGTCTGCCAGGTCCACTGCAATAACGCCCTCCACCATGCTGGCCAGAACTGTTTCAAGTTCATTTCTCTTGCCTGTTTCGGCCCGCATCCTTTCGTCAAGCTGGGAAGCCATCTTGTTCATGGCCTGGGCAAGACTCACAATTTCCTCTGACCCAGTGACATTTATCTTTTGGGCAAGGTTGCCGCTGGCATATTGCTGGGCATTAAGCTTCATAAGCTCCAACGGGCGGGAAATTTTTCTGGCCACAAACAGGGTAACAGCGCCCGCTAAAAAGGTGACAACAAGTATCCCGAGTATCATCTGGACATAAAGGTGGCGCAACTCCCTGTTAATTGCTGTCAGCGGTACTGAACTGCGCAGCACGCCGATAATTTTATTATTACTGATTACCGGTATGGCCACATAGAGCATGTGCGTTTTCAAGGTGCTGCTGAATCTCTGGGAAACCCCTACCTCCTGCTCATAAGCCTTGATTATTTCCGGCCTGTCAGCATGGTTTTCCATTGCTGACGGAAGCCGGTAGGTATCACACAAAACCCTGCCCCGCAGATCAACAACCGTCAGCCGCGTGGCAACTCTTTCTTTTGCCTGAAAACAGTAATCAGCAAGATCATTAAAACTGCCATCTACAAGTAATTGTTCCACCTGGGGTAGAATGAGACGTGACTGGGCCTTGAGGTTGGTTGTCATTTGATCGACATAGAAAACTCTCAGAGAATGGGTGCCGAACCAGGCTACTGCGAGCATAGCCCCCATCAATATAAGGATATTGACGGGGAATAATTGCCAAATAAGTTTTGGCTCGCGCATTTTATTTCCTTAGGGTAGTATGAAATTTTTGGGCGAAATAGTCAGCTGCCACCTAAAAAATTGTTAGCTGATCCCGCGTTGCAGACGCATATCAAGAATAATCAGCTGCAAAATAATCCAGATGTGGGCTGATGTCATCACGGGAGCAAAAATTAATCGTTTCTTAATGCTTTCTTAACAAAAGTGTGTCATAAGCTCGATTGAAAAGTTGTATAAAACAATGCAGAATTACTGTAACTGATTATTTTTTTACATAACTTTAAGAGTTGCTGCTGTCATAACAGGCCGGCATGTCTTCTACCGTACTCATAATAACTGTTCTTGTCCTCGCAGCCATTGGCTATCAACTGGGACGCAGGCGAGCGTATTCTTCTGCAGTAAGCTCCGGCGGTGTCCAATTACTTCACTCCAGGCCCGCATACTATGGACTGTTGACCGCCCTCTGGTGCGGCATCCCCGCCCTGCTTATTTTCGCTGTCTGGCAAGCCTTTGAACCCTCCATCATCACCAGTCTGCTTGTTGCTGATTTACCCGAAGAAATCAGGGCCCTGCCGGAAAGCAGATTGAACCTGGTCATTAATGACATTAAAAACCTGGTGAGCGGTAATATTGTCAGCGGCGAAATAAAGCCGGAAATCCAAAAAGCTGCCGCACACTATCAAAATCTGCAACAAACAAGCAATGCAGCCCTGTCAGTTATTATTATTGCTATAGCTGCCACCTGCCTCCTGTTAATATGGCGTAAAATCAACCCGAAATTACGGGCCAGAAACCAGGTCGAGAAAATATTCACCTTTTTTCTTATTGGGTGTTCATCTTTTGCAATTTTCACCACAATCGGCATTGTTCTTTCCGTTCTCTTTGAGGCTATTCGTTTTTTTCAGATGGTGCCAGTTACTGAATTTATTTTTGGCCTGGAGTGGAGCCCGCAGATGGCAATCAGGGAAGACCAGGTCGGTTCTTCCGGAGCTTTCGGGGCCATACCGGTCTTTGCCGGCACCTTAATGATATCAGGCATAGCCATGCTTGTTGCCGTGCCTTTAGGCTTGATGTCCGCCATCTACCTTTCGGAATACGCCAATAAAAAATTCCGGGCAATTGCCAAGCCACTGCTGGAAATACTTGCCGGCATCCCCACTGTTGTCTACGGTTTTTTTGCCGCCCTGATTGTGGCCCCGTTTATACGCAACCTTGGCGTCACCGTAGGCCTTGACGTTTCATCTGAAAGCGCCCTGGCAGCAGGGCTTGTCATGGGTATAATGATAATACCCTTTGTTTCCTCCCTGTCAGATGATGTCATTAATGCTGTACCCCAGGCCATGCGGGACGGGGCCTATGCCCTGGGCGCAACCCCCAGTGAAACCATAAAGCAGGTGGTGGTGCCGGCCGCCCTGCCGGGCATTGTCGGCGGTGTGCTGCTTGCCGTGTCTCGCGCCATTGGTGAAACCATGATCGTGGTCATGGCAGCCGGGCTGGCTGCCAACCTTACTGCCAATCCTCTGCAGGCGGTCACAACGGTAACAGTGCAGATCGTCACCCTGCTGGTCGGCGATCAGGAATTTGACAGCGCCAAAACCCTGGCGGCATTTGCTCTGGGGCTTTTGCTTTTTATTGTGACTCTTATACTCAATATCGTGGCCCTTTACGTGGTCAGGAAATACCGGGAGCAGTATGAATAAGAAAGCGAATGATTCTGTCAGGACCATCGACATCATAGCCAAAAGGCTGAACAAGCGCTACAGGGCTGAAACACGTTTCAAGCTTTACGGGCTCCTGGCGATTGTTCTCAGCCTCACCTTCCTCCTGCTTATGTTTATCAGCATCATCGGCAATGGCTACACAGCCTTCCAGCAGACCTTTGTGCAGCTGGACATTCATTTTGATCCGGCCCTTATCGATACTGATGACCTGTCAACGGCAAACTTCCCAGGCCTTGTCAAGCAGACCCTGCGGGAAAAGTTTCCCCAGGCAAAAACCCGCCGGGAAAAGAAACAGTTATATTCTCTTGTCAGTAGCGGGGCATCATTCCAGCTGCAGCGCATGGTGGAAAATGACAAAACCCTTGTCGGCAAAACCAAGAATATCTGGGTACCGGCCGATGACGACGTGGACATGCTCTTCAAAGGATACATCAGGCGGGATGTCCCGGAAAGCGAGCGCCGGCTCAATGATTTTCAATTGGAATTACTTGATACCTGGGAACAGGGAGGAAAGATCAGGAAGCGTTTCAATACCACCTTCTTTACTGCCGGAGACTCCCGTGAACCTGAACTTGCCGGCATCCTGGGCGCCATGTCCGGTTCTCTCCTGACCCTGCTGCTGACCCTGCTGCTTTCCTTTCCTGTCGGAGTTGCCGCGGCAGTCTATTTGGAGGAATTTGCCCCGCGTAACAGGTGGATTGATCTTATCGAAGTCAATATCAACAACCTGGCGGCAGTGCCTTCAATTGTCTTTGGTCTTTTAGGCCTGGCGGTATTTATTAACTTTTTCAACCTGCCCCGTTCAACTCCTGTGGTCGGCGGCCTGGTCCTAACCCTTATGACTCTGCCTATCATCATTATAGCCAGCCGGGCATCTCTCCAGTCAGTGCCTCCTTCCATACGGGAGGCAGCTTTGGGAGTAGGGGCGTCGCAAATGCAGATGGTCTTTCACCACGTTTTGCCGCTGGCCATGCCCGGCATGCTTACCGGGACCATAATAGGTATGGCCAGGGCCCTGGGGGAAACCGCCCCCCTGCTTATGATCGGCATGGTCGCCTTTATAGTTGATATACCCACAGGTTTTACCGATCCGGCCACAGCACTGCCGGTGCAGATCTTCCTCTGGGCGGACAGCCCTGAACGTGCCTTTATGGAGAGAACATCTGCAGCTATTATCGTACTTCTGGGCTTTCTCATAGTTATGAATTCCCTGGCCGTGATTTTAAGGAACCGGTTTGAAAGAAGGTGGTAGCAGCCTGAAAAGCTCCCCAGAATAGTTAGTTCTCATACAGCGCAACAACAAACCTGATTTTAATATTATTTTAACTGATTCTTAACATAACAAGTCTAATGTTGTGCTTACAAGGAACATCCCAGTTAAGACGCAAATGTAAAAAGTATCGCAGGCATCAACGGGACCTCGTAATTGCAATATATTACCTGGCAACCACTGTGCGCATCGAACTTTTTGCGATGCAGAAATTTGACGATTGATGCTATAAAAATTCAATGTATCAATGAGAAAAAAGGAGGAAAAGATGTTCAGGAAAAATGTTATTCTTGCTGCTGCAGCATTCCTTGCTGTTTCGCTTGGTGTATCAAAAGCTGAAGCACGGAATTATATTAGCATTGTCGGTTCTTCAACTGTATACCCGTTTGCCACCGTTGTTGCGGAACAGTTTGGAAAAACCACAAAGTTTAAAACCCCAAAAATTGAAGCCACCGGCTCAGGCGGCGGCCTCAAGCTTTTCTGTTCCGGTGTCGGCGTCGAGCACCCGGACATCACCAACGCTTCCCGCAGGATAAAGAGCTCGGAGGTGGAAAAGTGCATGAAAAACGGGGTTAAAGAAATTATCGAGATAAAGATCGGCTATGACGGTATTGTCCTGGCTAATTCGAAAAAAACCGCCCCCCTGATGCTTACCCGTAAGGACGTTTTCCTGGCGCTTGCCAAGGACGTGCCGGATACAAAGGGCGGCGAAAAGCTGGTTCCCAATCCCTACAAAACCTGGAAGGATGTCAATCCTTCGCTGCCGGCCACAAAAATTGAAGTCCTGGGGCCGCCCCCGACATCCGGTACCAGGGATGCCTTTGTTGAGCTTGCCATGGAGGGCGGCTGCAAAAAATTCGACTGGATCAAGTCCATGAAGAATACTGACAAAAAGGCCTACAAGAAAATCTGCCACACCATAAGGGAAGACGGAGCATTTGTTGAGGCGGGTGAAAATGACAACCTCATTGTCCAGAAGCTTGATGTCAATCCAGCCGCCATCGGCATTTTCGGCTTCAGCTTCCTGGATCAGAACACCGATAAGATGCAGGGCTCATTTGTAGATGGTGTCGAGCCGACATTCGAGGCCATTGCTGACGGCCAGTACCCTGTGTCCCGGCCGCTTTACTTTTATGTCCAGAAGGCCCATGTCGGGACCATTCCCGGCATTGCCGAGTACCTGAAAGAGTTCACCAGTGATAAGGCCTGGGGCCCCGACGGCTACCTGGCTGACAAGGGCATGATCCCCATGCCTGACGAGGAGCGCGCCAAGTTCCGCCATGATGCTGTTAAATTAGATCCTTTTAGTTTATAATTAGTAATATAAAAAACGGGCCGGGATCTTTTCCCGGCCCGTTTTCATTTCCCGGTAACAGATTTATAAAAACTTATCTTGGATTAATTTTATTCTGCGGTATAGTGGCCATGGAAAACATTTTACATCAGCGCAGCTCTGCATCGATATTGGATACTGTCCCGGACAGGCATACTCCGGCTGATAGAACTTTCGTGATGAAGAAATTAGAAAAATATGACAGTGACCAGAGAGGAACTGTCGGCGAAATCCACGTAGACAATCCCCGCATGATCTGCCGCAATGTCGATGTTTTTTACGGTGATACCCATGCCATCAAGGATGTCTCCATTGACATCGGCCGCAATGAAGTGATTTCCATGATCGGGCCCTCCGGTTGCGGCAAGTCAACATTCATCCGCTGTCTGAACCGCATGAATGATACCATTGATATCTGCAGGGTTACGGGAGAAATTTACCTGGATGACCTGGATATTTACGACAAGGATGTTGATGTGGTGCCCCTGCGGGCCCAGGTCGGGATGGTTTTTCAGAAACCCAATCCCTTTCCCAAGTCCATATATGATAATATAGTTTACGGCCCCCGGATTCACGGTCTGGTGCAGAACAAAATTGAAGAGGATGAGATTGTCGAGACCTCCCTGAAGAGAGCCGGCCTCTGGAAAGAGGTGAAAGACAGGCTTGAACAGCCCGGCACAGGTCTTTCCGGCGGCCAGCAGCAGCGCCTCTGCATTGCCAGGACCATTGCGGTCAGCCCCGAGGTCATCCTCATGGACGAACCCTGCTCCGCCCTGGATCCCATTGCCACCGCAAAAATTGAAGAATTAATCGACGAGTTACGGGCCCAGTACACCATAGTCATTGTAACCCATTCCATGCAGCAGGCTGCCCGGGTCTCACAGCGTACGGCATATTTCCACCTGGGCGACCTCATAGAGGTTGGTGAGACGAAGATGATCTTTACCAATCCACGCCATAGACTCACTGAAGATTATATCACCGGCCGTTTCGGCTGAAAATCATTTTACGGGTATGGTAAAAAAACTAATCCTCATAGTAGAGGATGAAGAGGATATCCAGCAGTTGGTCGGTTTTAACCTGATTAAGGCGGGCTTCCAGGTTGAATATGCAGATTCCGGTGAACAGGCCCTGGAAATAATAAAAGGGCGGCATCCGGACCTCATTCTGCTTGATATCATGCTGCCGGGCATGAACGGCATAGAAGTCTGCAAAATCCTGCGCAGTGAAAACCAGACAGCGGAAATTCCTGTTATCATGCTTACGGCCAAGGGTGAGGAAACAGACATAATCGGCGGCTTTGAACTGGGAGCTGATGATTATGTCACCAAGCCATTCAGCCCCAAGATTCTCGTCTCCCGCGTAAAAGCCGTTCTGCGGCGTAAAGTAAAGGGGAGCACCCCCACAGATCCTGAGCGGGGCGAAGTCATAACTGCAGAAAATATTGTCATTAATCCCGGCCGCCATGAGGTCACGATCGACAGCCGGCCTGTCAACCTCACTCCCACAGAATTCGGCATCCTGAAGCTATTGGCCAAGCGGCCCGGCTGGGTCTTCTCCCGCCAGCAGATCATTGATGAGGTCCGGGGCTATGATTATCTCATCACCCCCAGGGCCATCGATGTCCAGGTCTTCAGCCTGCGTAAGAAAATGGGCGGGGCCGGTAAAAAGATAGAGACGGTGCGGGGCATCGGCTACCGCTTTAATGACTCGAAGTAACTTCCTCCTGGTGCCTCTCTATAGTAATCCTGACAAAGCCTAATCCTTGCAGGACACATGGCAGATACCCGTCGGTGTCTCAACCGCATGGGGAAAGTATTTCTGCTTATACTTGAGGGCAACCCCCACAAGCCCGATCAGCACTGGCACTTCAACCAGGGGTCCGATCACCGCTGCAAAGGCCTGCCCTGAATTGATGCCGAACACGGCCACGGCAACCGCTATGGCCAACTCAAAGTTGTTTGAAGCCGCAGTAAAACTGAGCGTTGTTGTCTGCTCATAGGTCGCTCCCACCTTCATGGACAGGAAAAAGGAAACCAGGAACATGACAATAAAATAGATGATAAGCGGAATGGCTATGCGCACCACATCCATGGGCAGCTGCACGATGATCTCGCCTTTGAGGGAAAACATGACCAGGATGGTAAAGAGCAGGGCGATGAGGGTCATGGGGCTTATCATGGGAATAAATTTCTCCTCGTACCAGTCCCGGCCGAACGTTTTCAAACCCACCAGTCTGGAGAACATGCCGGCGAGAAAAGGGATGCCGAGGTAGATGAAAACACTCTTGGCAATCTGGCCCATAGTAATATTCACTACAGTCCCCTGCATGCCGAGCCAGCCGGGGATAACCGTGATAAACAGGTAGGCGTACACCGAGAAAAACAGCACCTGGAAGATCGAGTTAAAGGCGACCAGGCCGGCGCAGTATTCGGCATCCCCCTTGGCCAGATCGTTCCAGACAATAACCATGGCGATACAGCGGGCCAGGCCGATGAGGATCAATCCCACCATGTACTCCTGGTGCCCGGATAAAAAAGCAATGGCCAGGAGAAACATGAGTACAGGCCCGATGAGCCAGTTCTGCACCAGGGACAGGGCCAGCACCCTGGTGTTCCTGAAAACCTGGTGCAGCTGCTCGTACTTGACCTTGGCCAGCGGCGGATACATCATAAGGATCAACCCGACGGCAATGGGAATGTTGGTGGTGCCCACCTGGAAGGTATTGATCACATCCTTGATGCCTGGAAACAGGTATCCGCCCACAACCCCTACGAACATGGCCAGAAAGATCCACAGGGTCAGGAAGCGGTCCAGAAAGGAGAGATTTTTTATCTGCTGGGCGCTTGGTTCGTCTATGGGGGTGACTTCCTGCTTGACAAGCTCTTCGGAAAAAAATATTTCCATCCGGCTGCGGATGGCGTCGCGCACCTCCCTGAATTTCTGCAGGTTTACATCCGTTGGCTCATTGGTGTGGGGCGGGTCATAAAACCCCATATGCAGCCTTTGCACGCCGCCGAAAAATACAGGGCATTTCTCATTGGCATCATCACACAGGGTGATGACATAATCAAAATGCATGTCCTTGTACTTGTCCAGATGATCAGAGGTTTCGCAACTGATATCAACACCGACCTCATCAAGGACCATGACCGCCAGGCGGCTGACCTCTTTAGGGTTAGTGCCGGCTGAATAGGTCTCGATTCTATCACCAAAATCATGGCGGACAAGGCCGGCGGCCATCTGGCTGCGGGCTGCATTGGCAGTACATAAAAACAGAACCTTGATTTTGTTTTTTTCTGGCATGGACACCTCGGGTAAAGTATGCAATAGTTTTTTCAAGTTTACAACAGCTGGCCGCCAATGCCAGAAAATATTCATTTCTTAACACAATTTTAATACAGGTGTAGACACATGCGCTTTGACATTCTGGTCACAAACAGCACGATTCTGCCCCTCGGCCCTACCATGCCGGAAATAATAGAGTATGGCTTTATTGCCGTCAGAGCCGGGAAAATTGTCGACCTGGGCCCCATGGCCGACCTTGCAGATACTTACAGGGCTGATATTACTATTGATGGCAACGGCCACCTGGCAATGCCGGGCCTGGTTAACACCCACACCCATGCCCCCATGACGCTTTTCCGCGGCCTGGCCGACGACCTCCCCCTTATGACCTGGCTCAATGATTATATCTTTCCGGCTGAGGCCAGAAGCGTCAACCCCGAGATGGTTTACTGGTGCTCAAAACTTGCTGCAGCCGAGATGATGCTTTCCGGGACAACAACCGCTGCAGACGGCTATTTCCTGGAAGACAGTGTGGCGGAGGCCTTTATTGCAGCAGGTCTGCGCTCCGTTCCAGCCCAGGGCATCATTGACTTTCCAGCTCCCGGAGTTCCAGACCCCGGCAAAAATGTTGCAAACGCCGGCTCTTTTATAGAGCGCTGGCAAGGCAAAAATCCATTACTTACTCCTGCTCTCTTCTGTCACTCACCATATACCTGTTCCCCTGATACCCTGCAGAAAGCCAAAGAAGTGGCCAGGGCCAGGGATGCCAAGTTTTTTATACACCTGGCGGAAACCAGGGTGGAAGTGGAACAACTTCTGGAAAAACAGGGAAAAACCCCGGTCCGTCACCTTGAGAGCCTTGACCTGTTGGATAGAAACACCATCTGCGTCCACTGTGTCTGGCTCGAAAAAGATGAAATCGACACACTGGCCCGCTACGGGGTAAAGGTCGCAACCTGCCCGCAGAGCAATATGAAACTGGGTTCCGGCATGGCGCCGCTCAGGGAAATGCTGGCAGCTGGTATTAATGTGGGTTTGGGTACAGACGGGTGCGCCAGCAACAATACCCTTGATATGTTCAGGGAAATGGATGTTTGTGCCAAGCTCCACAAGGTCAAGGCATTAGATCCGGCGGTAATGCCGGCGGCAACAGTGTTAGAGATGGCAACACGTGGCGGTGCCGATGTTCTCGGCTTGGGGGATAAGGTTGGTAGTCTGGTGCCTGGCAAGGCGGCGGATATTATTCTGCTCGACCTGCGCCGGCCGCACCTGCAGCCCTTTTACAATCCTGATCTGCTGGTGTACGCAGCCGGAGGCGCAGATGTCGCCACGGTTATCATTGCCGGCAAACTCATCATGGAGGACAGAAAAATCCTTACCTTTGATGTTGACGAAGCGATGACAAAGGTCCGGGAACTGGCTGAAAATGTATAAATTGCCTTAATCCGGGGACAGATTTAAAATCTGTCCTCATTTGTTCAAGATGTCAGTCGTCCAGCCTCCTTGCAGCAGGACAACAGCTGATTAGCAGTATTCAAACTACGCTGATTATCTGCTGACGCAGAAGATGCGGTAGTTTTATCTCGATTATTATAATGCGATAAAGTACAGCGCCACCAGTACCAGGATAAAAAAAATGCCGACTTTGAAGCCGATGCTTTCATCTTCCGGTTCATGATGGGTGTGTTCACTGTCATGGGCTGACATGCTCTATCCTCTAAACTTTTTATCTTATTATTTATGGGGACAGATTTTTGTCAATCGTCGTTAGTTTTGTTTAACGACAAATCTGTCCCCTGTGTATGACCAAATCTGTTCCCATTGCTCCAAATTTCAGCGACAAATTCTAGCTGATTTAAAAAAAAATCTCACCCTAAAAAAACAGTCTGACCACCATAAAACCGCCGATAAGCAGTATAAAAAACAGGATGGTCAAGAGGTTAAAGTAGCGCTCTATAAAATGCCTGACCGGCGCCCCGAATTTGTAGATAAAGGCTGCTACCAGAAAAAAACGGGCCGAGCGGGACAGCAGTGATACCAGGGTGAAGGTGATAAAATTTATCTTGAACGCTCCGGCCGTAATGGTAAAAAGTTTATAGGGCAAAGGTGTGAAACCAGCCGCACCGACAGCCAGGGCATCATATTGCCGGTAGAGACTCTGCACCACTTCATACTTGTCGTGCAGCCCGTACAGTTCAAGGATTTTTGCGCCAATGGTGTCCATGAAACCCAATCCCAGACCGTAGCCGATCATGCCTCCCAGCACTGAGCCCGCCGCACAGATGGCTGCATATCGGAACGATTTTGGCGGCGCCGCTATGCAAAGCACCATGAGAAAGACATCAGGTGGTATGGGGAAAAAAGATGATTCAGCCACTGCGATGACAAAAAGGCCCCAGACACCTGTGGGAGACTGCACCCAGAGAAGGGACCGGTCATATATCTGCCTGAACCAGCCTATTTTTTTTGCATCTGTTTCGTTCGTCCGGGTATCTGTTTCAGACATTTCTTTTTTCTTTTTGTTTTTTAGATAAGCTGAATCTTGCAGGGTTATGCTCTTTTGACCAGCAACCTGTTAACTTTAGGAATTAACTGCTGTGGATACTATATACCATGGTTTTAATTATCCTAAACGCATCTGTGCTCAATCACCCTTCCAACCATGATCGCCAATGAGGCTGACAAAGCGGACCAGCTCAATGGTTTTTTCGCTTATTTCCCCGTCTTTTTTTGTCACTTTCCGCAGGTCCTGCACCCCCCGGTCACCCACTGGTATTACCAGGATGCCCGGGTCCGCCAACTGCTCCAGGAGTGGCTCAGGAACCTTGGGCCCGCCTGCCGTGACGATGATGGCATCGTAGGGCCCGTGTTCCGGCCAGCCGTTGGTGCCATCATCCAGCTTGGTAAGGATATTGAAGTAATGCAATGAATCAAAAACTTTTCTGGCCTGCACCAGAAGGGAGTCAATGCGCTCAACCGTGTAAACTTTCCTGCAGATCTGCGAGAGTATGGCGGCCTGATAACCTGAACCGGTGCCTATCTCAAGGACTGATTCATGGCCTTTCAGTTCCAGCGCCTGGGTCATCAGGGCGACGATAAAAGGCTGGGAAATGGTTTGACCGTTGCCGATGGGAAGGGGAAAGTCGCCATATGCCTGATCCTTCATTGCTTCATCGACAAAAAGATGCCTGGGGACCTTGCGCATGGCTTCTAAGGTTTTCTGATCATGGATGGATCGCGGCAGCAGCTGCTCATCCACCATCCTGGCCCGGGCTTTTGTAAAATCAGATGCAAGTCTGCTCACTTGGCCGGTACACCTTCTGATATTTCCCCATCGGTTAACAGGCGATAGGTACAGGTTTCGACAGTTTCACCTCCGAAAGTTACTGTAACCATTTCATGTTTTTTATCGCCTATTTTTTCACCGATATAAGGGGTGTCATGCAGGGCGCTCTTTTTTACATCATAGTATAGCCAGGTCTCTCCACCATCAGCCATTTCATACTGCTCATCGGGCTGGCCCAGGTACGTGAGGACCTGTTCCCTTGTTGTTTTTTCCGGAGTTATCAGGCTCACATCAGAGGCAAGATGCCTGACATTTTTCTTTGCACAGCCGGTCATGCCCGTAATAACCGCGACACAGAGGACAACACTTACAATAAACCACTTTTTATTCATCTAATAATCTCCCAGCTGAACACTTTTTAATAAGAAATTGATGGGTGCTGTTCCATGCTGTGGTTTCCCAAGCAGGTTGCACCGTCCATGTGCAAGCGTCTGCGCTGGATTTTATACCCCGCTGGTTGAAACCGGGCAGTGCTCCTTGCAATACATCCTCCTGAACCTTGCACGGCAGGATATACTGATCATCTGGCTTTTTCAATAGATATGTCGCTGTTCTTACTGTTCCGTTTTTGTTGCCCGTTCAAGGATCTTATAGCTTCGTTCCACCATTTTCCGCGGGTCAACCATAAGCCCGGCCTGTATCAGGGCATTGTCAAAAACCTGTTCAACAACGCTCCGGGCAAAATCCTCATCTGTACCCCGCAAAAGGGAGAGCTGCCTTATGAGGGGATGTTCGGTGTTTATCTCCAGGTTCTTGGTACCCGTCTCCTGGAGGGGTTCACCTTTCTCCAGCCTGGCCGCCTGCATGACCCGCTCCATGGTGCTTGTCATGTAGCCGTCAGGATTTACGATTATGGCTGGGCTGTCAACAAGGCGCTTGGAAACTATAACATCCTTAACCCTGCCGCTCAGGGCTTCCTTGATCCAGGCGGTGAGTGATTTTTCCACCTCCGGATCCAGGGAAGTTTCCTTTTCCTCTTTGTCCGCGGTGTCCTTTATTGTTGAAAGGTCAAGGTCAGCCCGGTCGGCAGAAATCAATTTTTTGCCGTCAAACTCGCCAAGATGGCTCATGACAAAATCATCAATTGGCTCCAGGGTGTATATTATTTCAATATCCCTTTTCCTGAAGGCTTCGACGTACGGACCTGATTCCGCCGCTGCTCTGGAAGGGCCGTTTATGTAATAAATTTCCTTCTGGCCGTCCGCCATCCGCTCAACATACTCGGCCAGGGAGATCAGTTTCCCGGCTTCTGTTTTTGAGGATTCAAAGCGCAGCAGCTTGGCGATCTCTTCCCGGTAGGTATAATCTGTGGTAACCCCTTCCTTGAGATAAATACCGAATTCAGCAAAAAACTCATTGTACTTTTCAGCATCCTCGCCGGCCTGCTCCCCGAGAAATTTAAGATAACGTTTGGTGAGCACCTGTTTTAATTTTGCCACCAGGGCGGAATCCTGCAGGGCCTGGCGCGATATATTCAAAGGCAGGTCCTCACTGTCAACAACCCCTTTGAGAAAACGAAGCCATTCCGGCAGGATATTTTCGCTGTGCTGTTCGATAAGCACTTTCTGGCAGTACAAGTTTACCCCTGACTTCATGCGCCCGAAGCCCAGCCGTTCAATATTTTCTTTGGGTACAAAAAGCAAGGCATTGATTGCCAGAGGAGCATCAGCGGTGAAATGCAACCGGAACAGGGGATCATCAAAGGCATTGCCGATAAACTTGTAAAACTCAGCGTACTCCTCCTCCTTGATCTCATTCTTATTTCTTGTCCAGAGAGCCTGGACCGTATTGACGGTTTCCCCTTTTACCTTGATGGGGAAGGGCACAAAATTTGAATACTGGGTGATAATCTGTTTTATCTTATCTTCATTGGCAAACTCGCGGGCATCATCCTTGAGTTCAACGATGATTTTGGTGCCGCGCCGCAAGCCCTTTTCCTCTGTCAGCGAATAGCTGCCACCGCCGTCAGACGACCACTCATAGCCCTCGGCATCCGGCAAATATGACCGCGACAGGACCCTCACCTTCCTGCCGGCCATAAAGGCAGAGTAAAAGCCAACACCGAACTGGCCGATCAAGCTGACATCCTTTTTGGCCGCCTCGGCCAGGTCCGCGAGAAATGTATTTGAGCCTGAATGGGCGATGGTGCCGAGATTAGCCTCCAGCTCCTCCCGTGTCATGCCAATCCCGGTATCGGCTATGGTCAGGGTATGGTTTTTCTCATCAACATCAATTGTTATTTCCAGTGGCACATGGCTGTCAAAAACCTCTTCTTCCGAGAGGCTCTGGTGCCTGAATTTTTCCAGGGCATCAGCAGCATTGGAAATAAGTTCCCGGACAAAAATATCCCGCTCCGTATAGAGTGAATGGATAACTATATCGAGTAATTTCTTGACTTCCGCCTGAAATTCTTTTGTTTCAGTCCTGGTTTTTTCCTTGGCCATTTCTGCTGCCTCCTATTATCTTAAATGTATTACTTCAGCCTTTATTTCGGCAGAAATGATAATCATCATGTGCGCTCTGTCAAGAACCTGCCCTATAAGGATGGCAAGGCTGATCCATTGCTGGCGGCTAATATGTGGAGATAGTTGCAGGATGAAAATTATTGTTTTTGGTGATATTCACATGGATACTGGCGCGGTGGATAAAATCCCCGGAATTGAGTCCGCCGGCCATATCATCATAACCGGCGACATAACGAACTACGGATCGAGTTCGGACGCCGAGGCTGTTCTTAACAGGCTCCTGCCCCTGAACCCTTCCATCCTTGCGGTTGCCGGCAACCTGGACCAGCCGGATGTTACCCGCTATTTGGAAAACTTAGGCATAAGCCTGCACGGCAATGGAAGAATGCTCAACGGTCTGGGTATTTTGGGTTTGGGGGGCTCCAACTTCACACCTTTCAATACACCCAATGAATTCAGTGAACAGGAAATCAATTCTATTCTGGCTTCCGGGTATGAGCGTATAAAAGGCGCGAAAGACTTTATTCTTGTTTCCCATCCGCCGCCGCTGCAGACAAAAACAGACCGTCTTCTGAACGGCAATCATGTCGGCAGTTCAGCTGTGAGAGCGTTCATAGAAAAGCAGCAGCCCCTTCTCTGTCTCTCCGGCCATATCCATGAATCAAGGGGACAGGACCATATTGGTAAAACCCTGGTGCTTAACCCGGGCATGCTGAAAGACGGCGGCTATATAGAAGTTTGTTATGAAAAAGGTGAAATATCCGCTGAACTCCACCCTTAACAGAAAAAGGTTTTAAGGCGATCATGAAAAATCCCATTGATACACTTATCATTGGCGCAGGCCTCTCGGGGCTGACGGCAGCCCATTTTCTCCTGAAGCTGCAACCCGGTGCAAAAATAACCATCCTGGAAAAGGCATCCTCTCCCGGGGGCGCCATACGATCATTCCACCAGGATGACTATCTGGCCGAATGGGGCGCCCATGGTTTTCTGGATAACGTGGAAGCCAGCAGGGAGCTTCTGGCTGATACCGGCCTGGACAAGGAGGCCCAGAAAGCGCCTCTGGATGATTTTGTCCGCTACATCTGCTTAAACGGCAAGCTGAACCTGATCCCCCAAAACCCGAAAAAAATCATCAGGTCGAACCTGGTTTCACTGCCTGTCAAGCTGCGTGTCCTTGGTGATATCTACAAAAAACCTCTACCAGAGGAGCAGACTGTAGCTGACTGGGCTGCATACCGTTTCGGAGCCGGGTTGTTGCCCTTTGTTGATGCGGTCTTAACCGGCACCTATGCAGGCGACTTAAATCGCTTGAGTATTGATGCTGTTTTCCCCGGTATACGGCGACTTGAATTGGAAAAGGGTTCCGTTATCCGGGGGTTGCTGCAGAAAAGAAAAGCAGCCAAAGCAAAAAAGCGGCAGGATGGGCCCAAAAAGAGATTACCGGCCATGATCAGCTTTCCCCAGGGCATGGGCAGACTGCCGGAAGTGCTGGCTGCAGGCAAAAACCTGCAATGTTCTGAAGAGGTTGCGAGTATTCATAAAAATGAAGACGGCTGGGAAGTCAGGACTGCTGAACAAAGCTACCAGGCAGGTTCAGTTATCCTGGCCTTGTCGGTCAACCAATCATTATCACTGCTGCGAAATACCCGTGGCTTGAGAGGAGATAATCCCCCCCTGGACAAAATACCGGAGGCCAGAATCGTCACCATTGCCATGGGTTTTGATGCAAGTGCGGATATTCCCTTTGGCTTCGGCTACCTGGCCCCGGAACAGGAAAAAAGATTTGCCCTGGGCGCCCTTTTTTCTACCCATATGTTTCCGGGCCGGGCTCCGCAGGGGCATATGCTGCTCGAAGCCCTTGTCGGCGGCAGGAGACATCCGGAAAAGCTAGAACTCGATGATGAGGCTCTGGTCAATAAGGCGTATGCTGACCTCAGGCAGCTCATTCACCTGCCCTCGCCCCCTGTATTCACCAGGGTGCTGCGGCCGGACCACGGCATTCCCCAGCTGGAGTTGGGTTATCCAAAGTTGCTGGAGTGGCGCAACAGTATTCAGGAAAGCAATAAGGGGTTGTATGTCTGTGGTTTCGGTTGGGAGGGTATTGGTATCAATGATATGACCAAAGCCGCCAAGGAGGTTGCTGCTGCAGTTGCAGCAGAAACCTCGGTCGCTGGCGAGGCCGAAGTCAAAACTATTTATTTCTAGGTGGCCGAGTTGGGCTGGTGCGTAAGGATATGAATATCCTGTCTGTTCTAAAACCGCTCTGGGACAGATAGAACATATTATTTACAATCTTGAGATGATTTTTTTGTAAGGGCTGTATTCGACTCAGGAATACAGCCCGTTTCTATTTATTGAAAATAAGTAAAATGTAGACTTTCCTGAGAACTGCCGCATCGTTATAATAATGATTAATTTGTAGCTTATGTCGATAACATCTCAGGAAATTTCCGGGTAATAGCTGAACTCAACACTTTTATACCGGAACAAATTGATTATTGCACATGCACAACTGTATATCCGGAAGAAGCAATAAAAGGGGCAGGTTTGATCTTTTGCCTTTAATACTGGGGGTGGTCCTAATTTCTGTGGTCATAACCTCATGCACCCCCTTTGCGCCTGCTGCACGCCAGGGCCAGGAGGAAATATCCCTGCCTGATACCTTTTCCGTAAACCAGGCCATCAATATAGCAGAGCTGCGCTGGTGGGAAACATTTGCAGATGACCAGCTCAACAGTTTGGTTGCACAGGCGCTTTCAGAAAATCTGACACTGGCTTCTTACTGGGCAAGACTTGATAAGGCACGATTACAGGCAAAAAAAGCCGGTGCTGATCTTCTTCCCGCAGTTACGGGAGAAGGCGGGGCTTCTTACATGAAAATGAGATCAGATGACGGTACCACTGTCACCAGGTCGGAAAATGATAATTATTCAATCGGCCTTGTCGCCAGTTATGAAATTGATCTCTGGGGAAGGGTGAGGGCGTCCAGAGAATCAGCACGCCTTGAGGCTGAAGCGTCAAGGGAGGATCTGCATGCCGCAGCCATCACCGTTGCGGCTGAGGTTACGGAACGCTGGGTCAAGATACTCTCCCAGAAGTTCCAGCTGCAGCTTCTGGAGCAGCAGCTCGAAACCAACAGGGTGTATTTTGATCTGGTTGAACTCCGTTTCCGCAAATCCCTGGCATCTGCCCTTGATGTACTGCAGCAGAAACAGCTATTGGAAAGAATCAGGGCCCAGCTGCCCCTGGTGGAGATGGAGGAACGCATCCAGCGTAACCAGCTGGCAGTCCTGCTTGGACGCATGGTCCATGAACTGCCGGAAGTGACCCGGGCTCATATGCCGGAGTTGCCAGATGTCCCGGCCGCCGGGCTGCCCGTCCAGCTGCTGCAGAACAGGCCGGATATTGCTGCAGCCCTGAAACGGCTGGAAGCAGCCGACCAAACTCTGGCCGCAGCCAGAGCCGACCGTTTGCCAAGCCTGAGACTGACCGGCAGCGGAGCCTATGGCAGTGGCGATCTGGAGCGAATTTTTGATAACTGGATGGTGAACCTTGCCGGCTCTCTCACTGCTCCCATATTTGACGGGGGCAGCAGGGAGGCTGAGGTAGGTATCAGTGCAGCAGAGATACAGCAGAACCTGGTTGAATATCGGCACCTTGTTATCACAGCAGTGAGGGAAGTCGAGGATGCCCTGATTACTGAAACAAAAACCAGGGATCATATAAAAGCCCTGAAGAATCAATTGCAGGCAGCCCGTGATGCCTTGAATGAGGCAAGGTCACGCTATATCAACGGCCTGAACGATTATCTCCCGGTTTTGACGCAGCTTCTTTCGGTCCAGGGGCTTGAAAGCGATCTCATCAGGAAACAGGCTGACCTCATAGTGACAAGAGTTGACCTGTATCGGGCCATAGGCGGAACCTGGCCCCAGGAACTTGTATCGCCTGAAGGGGAAAATTGAAAATGAAATATGCAAACAGCAGGGATGCAGCAAATGTCTACGCATGAAAAGAATCAAAATGTAAAAAGCCAGAAGCAGGGCCGAAGATCCTCAGTACATTATCTGAAGAGGGTTATAATCTGTGCAGTACTTATTGCAGTCGGCATAGCGGGAGCCCGTATGCTTATTGCAACAAAGCCAAAGGTGACCAGGCGGACTCCGGAAAAAATGGCTCTCCTAGTCCGTACAGTTTTCATGCAGCCGGAAGATTATGCCGTCAAGATCTCTGCCATGGGCACGGTGAAGCCGGCCCGCGAGATCGGCCTGGAGGTTCAGGTGTCCGGTGAAGTAATTTATGTCCATCCAGAACTGACTGAGGGCGGAATGATCGCCAGGGGTGAAAAAATTCTGCAGGTTGACCCCAGGGATTATGAACTGGCGGTTCAACAGAAACGCAGGGCTCTCTCTGAAGCTGAATATGCCTATAAAATTGAACAGGGGCACCAGGAGGTGGCACGTAAGGAGTGGAACCTGCTCTATGGTGACAAACCCATGGATGAAACTGAAAGTGACCTGGCCCTGCGCAAACCTCACCTTGAAAAGGTGCAGGCAGAGATAAAAGCTGCAAGGGCCGAACTGGAGCAGGCCGAAATAAACCTGAAAAGAACTATTCTTACGGCCCCGTTTAATGCCCTGGTTGTGAACAGTTATGTTGAAGAGGGTTCCAAGATCTCATCTCAGGAAAAGCTGGCTGACCTGGTTGGGGCTGACACATACTGGGTACAGGTATCTGTTCCGATAGACAGGCTGAAATGGATAAAGATCCCTAAAGGCAACCAGAAAGAGGGCTCTGAAGCCGAGGTGTACTACCAGGGAAATAATGTGAAAAAAGGCCGCGTAGCAAGACTTTTGCCCGACCTTTCAAAGGAAGGGCGCATGGCACGCCTGCTCATAGAGATTGAGGATCCTCTTGGTTTGACTCCAGGCATCAAAGGGCAGCCCATACTTTTGCTGGGTGAATATGTGCGTGTCTCAATCTGGGGTGAGGAGCTTCGAGGTGTGTATCAGATTCCGAGAACAGCGCTGCGCAACGGCGGAGAAGTATGGGTGGCTGACGCGGAAAGCAAGTTGAAAATCATGTCTGTACAGACTATCTGGCGGGATAAAGAATCTGTCATTGTGCAGGATGGGTTCACACCCGGGGAAAGACTGATCATCTCTGAGATCGCAACACCAGTGGCTGGCATGGACCTGAGACTCGACCAGCCTGAAGGCAGCAAAAAGCCCGGGCGGGAAAAACAGGACGCTGACAGATAAACTACTATGGCAGACAAACAGCAGACAATAGCCCGCAAACGCGGACCAATATCCTGGATGGCAGGCCACTCGGTAACAGCCAACCTGTTGATGCTGGTGCTGCTATTAGGTGGTTATGTCATGGCCCAGAATATTGACAAGGATGTGTTTCCTGATTTCGAGCTTGACATGGTGACAATTTCCCTTATCTATCCCGGCGCAAGCCCGGAAGAGGTTGAGCGGGGCACCATCCTTGCCGTTGAAGAGGCCATACAGGATATTGACGGGATCAAGGAGATAACAGCTACGGCCAGGGAGGGTTCAGGCACTGTCACTGTTGAGGTTGTTGAAGGCGAAGATGCATCAGAGATCGGCCAGGAGATCAAGAACGCCGTGGACCGTATCTCCTCATTCCCTGATGACGCTGAGGATCCCAGGGT